>CAVKKI010000118.1:0-8428 GCA_963656725.1 Oribacterium sp.
ATCAGTTTTCTCCTCCTCATTTTTTATGATAAAAAAGACTTTTAAGAAAACTTTTTTAAACAAATGTCGGAAAAATTGGTTTAAATGAGAATTAATACCTACCTTTGTGACAAACTTAAACCTCCAAAGAAATTTACTCACAGAATTCACAAGAAAAACTGAGAACTTATAAAGCTTACAGAC
The DNA here is from genome assembly GCA_963656725.1 of Oribacterium sp. Classification (GTDB taxonomy): domain Bacteria; phylum Bacteroidota; class Bacteroidia; order Bacteroidales; family Bacteroidaceae; genus Alloprevotella. The sequence continues at coordinate 184 of CAVKKI010000118.1, forward strand.
GAACAAACTCACTACATAATATTAATAGGTAATAACAACAACCTAAATACCATAAGATTATGGCACGTATTTTATTGAAACAACTATTGATTGCTGGAGCCATGTGTACCGGTTCGGCACTAATGCTCAACAGCTGTATCGACGACTCCTACGACCTCGACAAGGTGGATATGACCATGGGGCTAGGTAGCGACGGATTAGGTGTGAAACTTGGCAACACCGAGAAAGTGCTGCTCGACTCTCTGCTCGATCTTGACGAAACCGTAAAGACCGACCAGTCGAACCTCTACTATCTCGTGAAGAGTGGCACCACGAATTTTAAAGTGAACGTGGACAACGTGACCACCTCCTTCAACGAGACGAAACTTAGCATGTCGCAGAAGGTGCTTACCTACGACAATGTAAAGGCACAGATTGAAAGTGATTATCACCAAACCGTGCCCGAAGGACACCCCTTGCCCATTGCTGCCGACTTTGTGCTGAAAAACAGTGCTGAAGGTGACGATGCTCTCGACTTCACGGTGACCGACATTCACGACATTGCCTACATTGATGAGGTGGAAGTGGCCAACAACACTCAAATCAGCATGCGCATTGGCAAGGAAAACATACCCTCTACGCTGGCGCTTGGCGTGTCGAAATTGAAGAATGTGAAGATTACCCTTCCCAAATTTCTTAAAATCACCAATCTAAAGGCTGGCTGGACGCTCGATGAGAGCACAAACGTCATCAGCTGCGCTGAATACACTTGCCACAGCCTCAACAACGGCGCACTGCAAGAGGAAATTTGCACCATGGTGCTCGACAAGGTGAAGCCTCAACGCGCCATCCCCGCCAACGGCACCCTCACCTTCACTCAAGAGGAAGCTAAGATTTATATGACCTGCGACGAGGTGACTTTCCGCAACACTTCGGGCAGCACCATCGAGATGCAGACGGGCAACAGTGCTTCAATTCGCCTCGACATCGACATCAACGGTGGCAACAGCAAAGTCTCGCTCAAGTCGGTAACGGGCCGCTTCAACCAAGTGATTGAGCCTACGGTCGACCCCATCGACATTCAAGAGTCATTGCCCGACTACCTTACCGACGACGATGTGGTAATCAATGCCACCAACCCCACCATTCGCTTCAGCTCTAACATGGCGCAAATTCCTGTAGGCGTGAAGCTAGGTGGCGAACTCAAATCGGTGTTCGACGGCAATTCATCGCTCAACCAAACCGTCACTCTGCCCACGGCTACAATGAGCGCGAAGCAAAACAACATCGTCTACTACTATCAAGGCTCTGAGCCCTACGACCCCGAAATGAACGCTGCCACCGTGGCCACCGACAAAGCACAAGCTAGCAACTTGAGCAACCTCATCAAGAAGCTGCCCTCACGCATTGAAGTGAACTTGGCCAATGGCGACCTCAAGGTAGACGACTCTAACCTCTACACCATCGAACTCAACAAAGAGTATAAGGCACAGGCCGACTACTCCGTGTTCGTTCCCTTCGAATTCAAGGGTGGCCTCACCATCGTCTATAACGACTCAACCAACAGCTTCAACGACGACATCAAGGATTATGCTGCCGACGGCATCCGCATTAGCTCTACGGCCAACAGCACCATTCCTCTCGACCTCACCGTGCATCTCGACGCTTACGATGTGAACGGCAAAGCCATTTCGGGCATCACCTTCACCGATCCCGCCACTGGCAAAGACGCCATTGTGAAGGGCAGCGCCGACGGCACCAGCGTGCAAGCCACCGAGCTCACCATCGAGGCCAACCTCAGCGACCCCTCACTGCTTAAAAAGCTCGACCGCATCTACTTTAAAGTGCGTGCTGCCAATGAGGAAGACACCACCAGCCAAAAGCTCGTGTCAACGCAGTATCTTAAGTTCAACGACATTCGTCTGCGCCTCAAAGGCCAAGTGATTGCCGACTTTAACTAATTTCCACGGAAGCGTGCGTAGAGGGGGCTCCCCCCCCTCCCCCACTCCCTTCCTAATTCCTCAACCCAACAAATAGCACACACACATTATGAAACTCCATCATATCCTCCCCCTTGCCGCCTTGTTGGCACTGCCCGCAGCGGCACAAACCGAGCTGAGCACCAGCTATTTCATGGAATCGTCTACCTCGCGTCACGACATGAACCCCGCCTTGCTCGACAAGCCCTACGTGTCGATGCCCCTCTTCTTTGGCGACTTCCAAATTGGCACCACGGGCAACATGGGCCTAAAAAAGTTCGTTTATAAAGTAGACAAGCAAAACTGGCCTTCATGGACCTACGACAACTCGTGCGACTACACTACATTCATGAACCCCAACATCAGCGCTTCCGACTTTCTCGGTCAGCTGAAAGACAAAAACCGCCTCTCGGTCAACTTAAAATACCAACTTGTGGGCGTAGGCTTCAAAGCTTTTGGCGGCATCAACTCTGTGGAACTCAACTTGCGCAGCAACACGGGCGTATCCCTGCCCAAGTCGCTCTTTGAGTTTATGAAAGAAGCCGGCGCTAAGGACGAGTACGACGTGTCGAACCTTGGCGTTCGCTCAGAAAACTACATGGAGCTTGCTCTAGGCCACTCACACAAAATTAACGACAAACTCACCGTGGGTGGAAAGCTAAAGTTCCTCTTTGGTCTTGCCTATTCCGACATCAGCGCCAGCAACGTGAAGTTCCAACTCAACGACAACAAATGGAGCGCCAGCGGAAAGATTGACATGGCGGCCAAGATTATGGGCACAGGCTTTGAGCAAGACGACAAAACCGAGCCCACCGACAACTTGCAGCCCGGCGAAGAGCCCCGTCATCGCATTAAAGAACTCGACGACTTCAGCGGCGGCCTAGGCGGCTTCGGTCTCGCCCTCGACTTGGGTGCCACCTATCAAGTGATGGAAGACCTCAAAGTGAGCGCAGCCATCACCGACCTCGGCTTCATCAACTGGAGCAATGCCCAGCGTGCCTCTTCAAGCGGCTCATGGGAGTTCGACGGCTTCAACGAAGGCAACTACGGTGAAATGATTGTGTCGGGCAATAGCAATCGCGACCTCAGCGACCAGTTCGACGATTTGGTTGACGACCTTGGCGATGCCTTCGCCGTGTACGACGACGGCCAAAAGAGCACCACTCGCGCCTTGGCAGCCACCATCAACCTCGGTGCTGAATACACTCTGCCCGCCTATCGCAACCTTCGCTTTGGTTTCCTCTATTCAAGTCGTTTAGCCGGATGCCACTCTTATCACCAAGGCCGCTTCTCGGCCAACATTGCCCCCGTGAAATGGTTCGACGCCTCGCTCAGCTTAGGCTTCACCAGCACTGGTGTGCAAGGCGGCCTCGTAGCTAGCCTCCACGCTAAGCACTTCAACCTCACCGTGGGCACCGACCGCTTCTTTGGCAAACTCAGCAAGCAGTTCATCCCCATCAACAACATGAACAGCAACTTCGCCGTAGGCATCTCCTTCCCCCTCGGAAAGACTGCCGAGAAATAAGCCACTCCTTACACTAAGACGATAAAACCAAGGCCCACAAGCCGAGCGCACACTTCATGTGTCGCGCCGCTTGTGGGCCTTTTTTTGAGCGAAAGCATAGCCTCCACTCCGCTTGAATTCGGTGAGTAATGGCTCGCTATTCTATTAGTTTTGCTATCTTTGCAATAACATAAGCCGCAAAGAAAACAAATAATCATGAACACAAAAGACATTGACGAACGCTCATTAAGGAATGCGCACCGACTGTATGAGTCGGGCGATATTGACACCATTCCCGTCGGGACAACCGCGGGCCTACAACAAATTCACCTCTATCTATTTAAAGACCTCTACCCCTTTGCGGGCGTTATCCGCGACAAAAACATCGCCAAAGGCGGCTTTCGTTTCGCCAATTCGCTCTATCTTGAGGCAGCCCTCGCTGCTGTAGAGAAGATGCCTGAAAACACTTTTGAACAAATCGTGGAGAAATACGTTGAAATGAACGTGTGCCATCCGTTTCTAGAAGGCAATGGCCGCTCCACACGCATTTGGCTCGACAGAATGCTTAAGCGCTCTCTCGGCAAAGTGGTCAACTGGCAGTATGTGGATAAAGACCCATATCTTTCGGCTATGGAGCGCTCGCCAATCAACGACTTGGAATTGCGCTATTTGCTCAGCCAAAACCTAACCTCCGACACCGACAATCGGGAAGTAATTTTCAAAGGAATAGAGCAGAGCTATTATTATGAAGGATATGAGAAATAGAGAAAACTCGCTCGTTCTCAACCGACGGCGTTATCTCTATGATAAACTATCCTTTAAGAATTATTTCACACGTCGATTAAGCTGATTATTAGCCTTTTCGCGTTTCGACTTGCCAATGCGTTTGCCCGTGGCTTTCTTCTTTGTGTGCGACTTAAAGGCGAAGGGGTTGTGTTCGTTTTTTTTGCGTTGTAGTGACATAGGGTGGGGTAGGAGAGTTTCGTGTGTGTTGTGGCGGGCGGAATAGGGCCTACAGATGGCCTTTGCCACATATTATGCGTGCAAAGTTAAATCATTCCGCCTTTTGTTTGGTCAGTTTGAAACAAACTTTTACATTTGTCAGAGAAAAACTTCAACTTACAGATAATGAAAAAAGCAAAAACCCTTTGTGTGGCCCTTTTGCTGGCCATGGCCGGCGGCGTGGCCGCACAGGCACAATCGTTCAGCTACGGCATTGTGGCTGGTCTTAACCTAACAAAATTGAAATATTCGGGCAATATGAAGGAGAACTTCTCGTCCGACAACAAAGCCGGTTGGTATGTAGGCCCCAAGGTGGCCTTTAACACGGTTATTGGCATAGGCGTAGACGCAGCCCTTGAGTATTCTGAGCGCAACCTCAGCATCACCAACGACGCCTACGATGAACTAGGTCTTGATGGAAATTACGTGGCAGCCACACAAACAAAAACCTATCGCACCTTCGAAATTCCCGTGAACGTGCGCTATAACATTGGCTTTGGCAAAAAGGCCGGTGTGTATGTGGCCACAGGTCCGCAGTTTGGCTTTGCCCTTCAAAACATGAAGTGGAACAAGGTGTGCACAGGCGGCAACTTCTCAAAGCAGAACATGAACGTGACGTGGAACATTGGCGCAGGCCTTCGTTTGCTCAATCACCTAGAAGTGGGCATTGGCTACAACATGGCCCTTGGCAAAGCCGGCAAGGCCATTTGGAAAACGGTGGGAGGCTCCACCGGCGAAAGCACCGATGCCGAACTCAACTACAAGACGAACACCTTCCAGATGCAGTTGGCCTATATGTTCTAAACTAGAATAAGAACCATCGAAATGTGGGGTGGGGGAGTGCGCTCTCATAGCATGAGTAGCGCGCCTTTCCGCTCAGCATTCCGTTTTATATAAACACAAGCTATGATCAGATTAAACTGCTTTTTCCAAGCCAACGAGGGAAAGTATGACGAGGCCTTGCAAGCCGCCATTGCCCTCACCGCTGCCTCGTTAAAAGACGAAGGCAACATTGCCTACGACACCTTCGAAAGCGCCACACGTCCCGACATCTTTATGATTTGTGAAACCTGGAAAGACGAGGCCTCGCTCAAGCAACACATGGCGGCCGACCACTTCAAACTCTATGTGGGCCAGCTCGAAGCACTTGGCACATTGAAGCTCGAGCAATTCGAATTTTAATTCCCCCTTATTTCGATAGCCTCGGGCTGAAACAACCAACAAATTTAAGGGTAATTTATAGAACCACCCTTATATAAAAACGACAAAAAAGACAACAGAGACAACACTTTGCTTCTGCATTATAAACAGCATGAAAGCAGAGTTTTCCCTCCGTTGTCTCTGTTGTCGTTTTTTATAAATTAAGTGCCATTAAGCAAGTATTATATTCGTTGCACTCGATTTTAAAAAAGGCGTGCAGAGAAATTGTTACAGAGCATTGAAAAGTCGCTTGAATGGCAAATCAAGTCACCGTACACCGACCGAGATACGATCGTACACCGACCGATGTACGGCTGTACACCGACCGATGTACGCTCGTACACCGGCCGATGTACGGTGATCAAAATAACGATTCAGAAATTTGCTTAATGAGGCTCGTGGTTTTTCCTGAGTGAGTGTGCTTATTGCATCACCACTCTTTTTGTGTTTAGAGGCTCACACTCTCAGCGCTTTTCGCTAACTTTGCAGCATGGACCACTTACCTCACGATATCGACATTCTCATATCGAGCGTCAACATGCTTCTGCGCGATGAGGAGTACGACACGCTTTCGCAAATATGTCACGCCTTTAACTGCGACGAGCACGTTCTAACGGCCCGTTTGCAACGCCATGGCTACGTTTACAGCCCCGAGCAACGACAAATTCGCCCCCTAGGTTATGATCAGTAAATATAGCATTGAAAGCGCCTATTGCTTCTTCCACCAAAAAGAGCGTGTCTACGCTCACTCCACCTTAGGTTGGCAGCGCGACGACATAGAGCAGGCCATCGCCTCTTACACCGACGAAATGAGCCCCGAACTCTATGCCCTTCTCTCACAAGGCAACTCCCAATTCTTGCGCTCGCACGCACACTTTCACGAACAACTTCTGCAAGCCCTCGCTCAGCTCGAGGGCATGTTAGGCTTGTAGCCCGTGCAAAAGAGCAACCCTCTTCTTCAATCATTCAAATCTCATAGCATTCAATGGACAACATTTGCGCCATAGCCACCCCTTCGGGCGGCGCACTCGGCATTATTCGCATCTCAGGCCCCGAGGCCATCACCCTCACCGATCGCATTTTCCGCTCGCAAAGCGGCAAAAGCCTCAGCAGCAAAAAAGGCGGCACGTTGAGCTTTGGCCACGTGGTCGACCCCGATAGCGCTGAGGTGGTTGATGAGGTGCTGGTTAGTCTTTTCCGCGCGCCCCACTCCTACACGGGCGAGGATAGCTGCGAAATTTCTTGCCACGGCTCGGCCTACATTCTTGAGCGTGTGGTGCAACTGTTGCTTCACGCCGGCTGCCGGTTGGCACGCCCCGGCGAATACACCGAGCGAGCCTTTCTTAACGGCAAAATGGACTTGAGCCAAGCCGAGGCTGTGGCCGACCTCATAGCCTCAACCACCGAGGCCAACCACCGCATGGCCATGCAGCAAATGCGTGGCGCTTTCAGCACAGAACTTCGCACCTTGCGCGACCAACTGCTTCACATCACCTCGCTCTTGGAACTAGAACTCGACTTTTCCGACCACGAGGACCTCGAGTTTGCCTCTCGCCCCGAACTTCTCGCCCTGGCGCAGAAGGTGCATCACCACATCCACTCGCTCTGTCAATCGTTTAAGCTAGGCAACGCTCTGAAACGCGGCATACCCATAGCCATTGTGGGCGAAACCAATGCGGGAAAATCCACCTTGCTCAACACATTGGTGGGCGAGGAGCGCGCCCTGGTGAGCGACGTGCAAGGCACCACGCGCGACACCATTGAAGAAACCTTCACCCTGGGTTCCACCCTGGTGCGCTTCATCGACACGGCCGGCATTCGCACCACCACCGACACCGTGGAGCAAATGGGCATTAGCCGCACCTTTGCCAAAATCTCAGAAGCCGACATTGTGCTTTGGCTCATCGACGCCACGCGCTGGCAAGAGCAATTCAGCAGTCTTTCCTCCCAAATTCTTCCCCTATGCCAAGGCAAGCGCCTCGTGGTGATGCTCAACAAGCAAGACCTCGTCACCCCCAGTGCCCTAGCCGAGGCCAAAGCCTTCATTGCCCCTTCCTTGCCTCAAAACACGCCCCTCACCGCCCTTTCGGCCCAAGGCACCGAGGCCATTCTTACGCTCACCCCTCTGCTCACCTCTTTGCTCAGCGAAATGCGAGCCGCGCTTGGTGAGCAACACGTGTTGGTGAGCAACCTGCGCCACTACGAAGCCCTAAGCAGCGCCCTCAGCGCCATCGACCGCGTAATCGACGGACTCACCACGGGCCTCTCGGGCGACTTCATCAGCCAAGACCTTCGCGAGTGTATCTATCACCTCAGCGACATCGTGGGCGAAGTGACCACCGACGATGTGCTTGGCAACATCTTTAAGCATTTTTGCATTGGAAAATAGACGCTCTAAAACAACCGTTACCAATTATAACCATCCAAGAAGAAGCCTCTGATTTTCAGGGGCTTTTCCTTTTTAACACTTCGCAGTCACTTTTTGGTATTGCCAGTTGTTTGCAATACTTTTGTACCACATTTCTACCACGGAACAATTCCACACACCGTTTTTCTTTGGCGGAAACGTCATGGAAGACAC
>CAVKKI010000119.1:0-8325 GCA_963656725.1 Oribacterium sp.
GTAGCAAACCATTAAATTCGCCACAAATGTAACAATTTTTACCCCCCCTGATAATTATTATAGTTATTAGTTGTTAATTCATGCTTTTGTAAAAGTTTGGCTAGACAAGAGATTGTTATCATATTACAGGAAATACTCATGGCAAATCTACAACCGATAAAGGTCAGAACCTAGCAACACAAGTTGCTAGGTTCTGACCTTTATCCAAGTAAAAAAATATCAGTCGTTAAGAAAACGCAATTCTACGAAAAATTTACGCCTCCACGATTCTCCACTCCCCGATTGTACGCTTCTGGCTGTCGTAGTTGATGCCTACTTTCACTAAGCGCTTGCCATTGGCGGAATAAGGAATGAGGTAGCCCTTATCATCAATCTGCTGAAGCGCCTCAGCTGCCGAGCCGTCATATTTCAATTCCATCACATAGATGGTGTCGGGCAGATGAAGAACGGCATCGGCTCTGCCAATGGCACTGTCTTCCTCCACCTTGATGTAAGCTCCCGTCAGATTAAAGATGAGATAAAACACCGTTTGAAAGTCGCGCTCGTTCTTGTTGGCCAAGCGATTAGAGATGCTGGCTAAATAAGCTTGCATCTTTTGCAGGGCGCCATCTAAGTTGCCGTCATAAAGTTGCTCTAGAAAATCGAAAACAAAACTATTATTCTCTAACGAAATAGGAGATAGATAATTGGGCGCAAGCGACTTAAGCATGCCCACACGCACCTCCTTATTGGGATAGTCTAACTGATAGCTCTGCAGAATGGGGTTAAACTTCTTGATAGTGAGATAACCACTTTGATAAAGCAGCGGCAAGGCGGAGGTCATCTGCTCTGGCGAAACGTCGAAGTCGTCAACACCCACTGATTTCTGCTCAATATCCATCACGCCCACATGGTGCTTGCGCAAGGTGTTGAGAAGATAGGTTGGAGTGCCCGAACTAAACCAATAGGCTGCTATATCTTTATTCCTCAATGCCTTGACAAGACTAAAAGGATTATATACATCCTCTGATTTTTTGCTGAAATGATAGCCATCATAAAAAGCCTTTAACTCGGCCAAGGTTTCGTCAAACGTTTTGCGCAATGCCTTGGCAAGCATCTCCACATCAGGCTTCATCACCGTTAAAAGTTCTGTTTTGCTGATGCCACAGATTGCCGAATAGTGGTCGAACATGCTGATGTTGTCCAAGTTATTGATTTCGCTGAAAATGCTTAACTGCGAAAACTTGGTGATGCCCGTGATGAAAACAAACTCTAACCAAGGGTCGAGATACTTGAGAGGGCTATAAAATTGCCGCATAATTAAGCGCAACGGCTTCAAACTTTCCTTCTCGTGCACCACGTCCAACAACGGGGCATCATATTCGTCCATCAAGATAACCACCTTCTGCCCAGTCTGCTTATAAGCACGCTTCACCAAAGACTGCAAACGCATATTGGGAGTCGTGGCCAATTCGTCCCGCCCATAAATTTGCTCGTATTCTGCAAGCATATAGCCCAGCATGTTTTCCAACCCCTCTGGTGTTTGATTCTTGGCCATGCTCATATCAAAATGCAGAACGGGATGCTTTTTCCATTCCTTCTCGTATGCTCCTAGAGCCAGGCCCTCGAACAAGTCCTTCCGCCCTTCATAATAGGCCTGAAGCGTAGAGATAAAAAGGGACTTTCCAAACCTTCTTGGACGGCTCAGAAAGATATATTTAGAACCGTTTCGTAAGAAATCGACAATATATTGTGTCTTATCTACATAAACATAGCCTCGCTCTCTGAGATCAGAGAAAGTTTGCATTCCTACGGGATATTTTCTGATTTCTTCCATAGCCGTGTTTTCTTATTCGTTGTGAAGGTACGAATAAATATCATACACACAAATAAAAAGACGAATTATGTTGTTTGAGGCCTTGCAGATTACGTTCCACAAGTGCTACATTCACATTAAAATAAATGTCAAACAAGCAGATAATTCATCTTTATATGAGCGTAAGAGGAAAAATTATTTTCCACCTTGCGAGCCGCTTTCACCGCCTTTATTGCCCGAGAGCACGTCATCGTTACTAATGCTTCGATCCACCTTCTTTACGCTGCTTTTGAGTGAGCCGAGACGATAGGAAAGGGCAACGGCAAACTGCATGTAGTTAGTGCGTGCACGCATTTGAGTGCTGAAGTCCGAACTTTCTTTATGTAGGTTGAAGTGGATGTAGCGACTGAAAAAGTTGGAAGCGCCGACTGTGAGTGTGAGGCGCTCTTCTTTAAGAAACGAGCGTTTGAGGTTGAGGTTGTAGAAGTAGAACGATGTGCCGCGTCCCTGCAACGAAATGCTCTTGCTGCTTGCGCCACCATGAAGGCCCAGCTTGAGTTTCCATGGCAGTGTTTGGTTGATGCCGAGCCAAATGCTAGCGGTGAGGCCCGAGGTGCGGTTACCGGTTAAACTGGCCTCGTATTTCTCGTAGCCCCCCGTGGCATTGACATTGAAAGTGGTGGTTTTCGTCATCAGCCAATTGGTGAAAAGCGAGAGAGAGAGTTGGCGATTATGCTGAATGTTGTCGTAGGTGGTGTTGAGCACATGGTTGGCATCAACGAACTGATACTCTACAATGTCGTTGTTTGAGAAGCCGTAGGTAAGCGAGGTGTTGACGGTGAGTTTGGGACTGAAGGTGGAGAAGGTGAAGTTGAGATTATGCCCTTTCGAACTGTTCATGTTTGGGTTGCCATACTCCACGGCCTCGGGTGTGAGACTTTCGCGATAGGGCGATAGATAATCGATGTCGGGACGCGAAATGCGCAGGTTATAGCCCCACTTCACCATCATGGTGGGTTTGAGAGAATAGCCCATGGTGAACGAGGGCACCCAGTCGCTAAAGTTTTTGCTAAAGGCCGTGCGTTTGCCGTCGGGATAGGTAACGTGCACCCGGTTAAACTCATAGCGATTGCCCGCCATCACCGACCATTTGCCCAGTTTTAAGGTGTATTCTAAATAGCCTGCGGCAATGTCGCTGCGGTGACGATAGCGCAAGGAAGTTTCTTCATCCAGCAAGAACTCATCCTCCGTGCCAGCCGTGCGTGCATACTCCGTGCTGTTGCTACGATTGATGCGGTTGATGTATTTAAGGCCCACAGCTAGGGTGTGCGCTTGTTTTTTGTCGAGCGGTGCGGTAAAATCCACTTGAGCCGTTTGCTCGGTGCTGAGTTTGTCGGGGTCGGTGCGGAGGTCGCGCAAGCCTAAGTTATCGGGCAAATTCTCGCTTTCTAGCAGAAGGGTGTTGCTCTTCGTGCCCGAGGGGTTGCGACTGAATTGGTAGGAGAAGGTGAGTTTGCTATCGTCAGAGAAGGAGTGCTGAAAGTCGGCCGAAGCGTCGACCGACTGATAAAGCTCCTTGTTATGCTGCTTTTGCAAATAGCCGTAAGTTAGCACGTTTTGTTGGTTAAACATCTGCGTGCGGTTATAGGCATCGCTCTTGCTGTTCCAACTGTGCAAGCCCGCCGTCACGCTAAGTAAGTCTTTGGGCGAGAACTCGTAGCTTGCCTCAAGATTGCCAAACTGATAAATGCCCGGCATCTTCTTATCGCTGTGTAGGCGTTGATAGTGATTATCGGTGGATGCGTAGACTTCGCGATTTACATCGCTTTGTTCCGTGCCTCGGTCGTGATAGCCCACACCATAATGTCCCGAAAGCATAAACTTGCCAAACTGGGCCAACACCAATGCCGAGCCATTCTCGCCCTGCGTGGTGAGTTGCCCGTTGAGAGTGAGCGAATAGCCCGACGTGCCCGTGTGGGTGTCGGTCACAATGTTGAGCACGCCTGCCACGCCCTCGGCATCGTATTTCGCACCAGGATTGGTAATCACCTCAATTTTCTTGATGTTGGCCGCAGGGTAGGCTTTAAGAATGGTAGAGGGATTGGCGCTCATCATGGTGTTGGGCTTGCCATTTACGTAGACCTTGAAACTTGATTGACCATTCACTTTGATGTTATCATTGCCATCGACGGTGACCATGGGCACTTTGCGAAGAATGTCGATCACGCTGGCCGTTTTGGCCTCTGGGTCGTCGCTCACAGAGTAACCAATCTTGTCGAGTTCGGCCCGCACCACGGGGCGCTGCGCCACAATGGTGGCCGTGCCGAGCGTGCTGTCATACTCCTTTATATATAAGGTGTCGAGCTGAGCCACGGGGCGCTCGTCGCTCACGCTCACCGTTTGGCGCAAGGGGGCTTTGCCCATCGACACCAGTTCAATCACATAATCGTTTGCCTTAGTCACAGTGAGGCTAAACTGCCCTTGTGCTTTCGTGGTAGCGACCTTCAACGGGGTTTTGCCTGTTTTGTCGAGCAGCCGCACGGTGGCGAACGCTTCAGGAGCGCGAGTGACAGAGTCGCACACCACGCCCTTGATTTCATACGTCTTGCTTCCCGCAGTTTGTGCCGAGCCATTCATCGTTGTTGCACACCATGCGGTTAAGACCAGAATGTGTTTCGTGTTCATTGTTGCTTGTTGTTCGTTCTCTTCTCGTAAGCTAGTTGCCTCTTGCGCAGACTTTGTCGTCAGCAAACAACAAAGCCAACCGACACAAAGGCAGCGTTTCTACAATAAAGGGATGCTTTTTGTTGTGCAAAGGTAGTCAACGCCTTGCTTTTTGCTTGTGGTTTTACATTCTTTATTACGTTAAATCGACAAAAGAAGACGTGTAGAAACTGTTTTAGAACTTGTAAATGGGCAAAGCCCGAATAACTTGTCCGTTCACTTCGATTATCCGCTCCTCATTCATCGTGACAATTACCAAATTATTACAATGCAATTCGCCCGCGCACTCAAGAAGGCTATCCACCTCACGTTTCAAAGTGCGCTCCGACGACAGGTCGTAACACACTTGTATGAGCGCGTCTACACGAACGCCCTTACGGGTGACGAAATCGGTTTCTTTGTCGTTGCGCGAACGGTAATAGAAAAGCGACTGCTCGGTGTCGTAGCCCCGACGCACCAGTTCAACGAACACTTGATTCTCTAAAAGTCGTCCGAGATTTTCACTCACGCTGAATGCTTTGGCCGACACAAAACCATTATCCACCACATAAGCCTTTTGCGGTGCCTTCTTCATCAATTTTAGTTTATTGTTGAAGCGCGAAAGAAAGTAGAAGAGATAAGGCTCACGCAAATAGCCCATAAACTTTTTGGTGGTGGCCACACTGGCAAAACCCAATTCATCGGCCAGTTGGTTTGCACTGAAAGGATTACAAAAATTGGATAGCAAATAAAGAGCCAGATTATTTAAATCATCCACATTCCGCACGTTGTGACGTTGGGCAATGTCTTTCCACACGATGGAGTCGAACAAAGTGGAAAGATAACTTTGCGTCAAGCCTCGAGAGGTCACCGTTTCCGGATAGCCTCCATGTTGCAGATAGTCATTAAGCAAAGTTTGTGCCGAAGAAGCATCCGTTTCCGTTAAATTGGCCAAATCTTGTTTATTCCACGTAAAAAACTCCGACAAACTGAATGGTAGCATCTCTATTTGAATGTAGCGTCCAGTGAGCAACGTGGCCATTTCGCTACTTAACAACTTGGCATTGCTTCCCGTTAGCACCATGTTCACGCCTCGACGATAGAGTTTTGAAACCCAAAGATCCCAATCCTTTAAATTCTGCACTTCGTCGAGCAAAAGAAAGTCGAAATTTGGATAGGTCAATTGCAACGCTTCCCACACACGGTCGTCGTCCCAAGCGCTGAGCAACTTGCCATCGTCAAAGTTTAGGTAAGCAAAATTTTGGTTGCGCAACAAGAGCAAAGCTTCAGTAGATTTTCCCGTTCTTCGAGGCCCTGTTATCAACTTTATTTGCTTGCTAGCTAACAACACCTCGGCATTATATGGGGTTTGACGCATGAGGTAGGAACGCGACAATAGCAAGTCGCGCTCTTTTCGCTGATTATTGACTATCGTGAGCATAATGTAAAAATCTATCGTTGATAAATGATAGGGCAAAAATAAGCAGATTTATTCAATTTGTGCGCCGTATTGAATAAAATCTGTACTTTTTTATTCAATACGGCGCACAAATTAAATAAATAAGGATGTTTATTCAGTAAAAAGAACTTCCATTTACCATAAGGCTATTTTCCCTGCCATGCCTAAATCAAGCGTTGCACTGGCAATGCCTAATGCTTGAAACACTCTACTCATTGTGGGTAAAGTGATGACGCTTTTGCCTTTCTCTAATTTCGAAATCTGCGCACGCTGCACCCTAATACGTTCGCCAAGTTCTTCTTGCGTTAGATTTTGAGCTAAACGAGCTTTGCGGTTTGTTGCCATTTTATTTTGAAAGTAATATTTTGTTTCCAAACAACAATACATATAAATATTTTTCTTCTTGGAAAAATGAGATAAGCCCCCTTTCAGCAAGCATTCCATGGAAACAAAGAGCATTTTAACCCCAATGTAACACGAAATCCCTAACTTTGCAACGTAACAACTAAACAAACTGATTAAGCATAATGAAACGATTTGCAACCCTTTTGCTTGCCGCTGTGGCCTTTTGCCTTTCGATGCAAGCACAGCCCGCGCGCCCGAAGTTGGTGGTGGGCCTTGTGGTAGACCAAATGCGTTGGGACTACCTCTACCGCTACCTTGCTCGCTATGGCGAGGGCGGCTTTAAGCGCTTGCTCAACGAAGGCTATAGCTTCGACAACACACGCATTCCCTACATTCCCTCGGTCACGGCCATTGGCCACACCACCATCTACACAGGCTCGGTGCCCTCTATTCACGGCATTGCCGGCAACGACTTTGTAATTAACGACCAAAAGGTTTATTGCACCGACGACGCAAACGTCAGCCCCGTAGGCACCGACAGCAAGGCCGGAAAAATGTCGCCCCGAAACCTGTGGGCCACCACCATTGGCGACGAAATGAAAATTGCCACCAACGGGCGCAGCCATGTGGTGGGCGTGGCACTGAAAGACCGCGCCTCTATTCTGCCCGCTGGCCACGCTGCCGATGGCGCTTACTGGTTCGACGACAAAACGGGCAATTTCATCACCAGTTCTTACTACATGAAGGAACTGCCCGCTTGGGTAAAAACTTTCAACAAGAAGCGCCTGGCTGAGAAATACCTGAGCGAGAAATGGACCACGCTCTATGCCCCCGACACCTATAAAGAAAGCACCGCCGACCTCAACAACTACGAAGACAACCTTCGTCCCGAGGTGACGGCTACCCTCCCCCTCGACCTGCCCATGCTTTATAAAAAATATGGCAACAACATCATTCGCAACACGCCCTTTGGCGCTTCCATCACTTTCGACATGGCCAAAGCTGCCGTTGAGGGCGAAGCGTTGGGTTCGCACGCTGATGCCGACTTCCTCACCGTGAGCATCTCAAGCACCGACTACATCGGTCACCAACTAGGCACGCACGCCATTGAGACGGAGGACACTTATTTGCGTCTCGACAAAGACCTTGCCTCCTTCCTCACCTTCCTCGACCAGAAGGTGGGACGCGGCAACTACCTCCTCTTCCTTTCGGCTGACCATGGCGCAATGAACAACTCCACCTTCTTGCAAGACCGCCACATCCCTGCCGGCTCATGGAACACCTCGAGCGTGAAGAAACAACTCAACGAGGCGCTTGCCAAAGAGTTTGGCGGAGCCAGTGATTTGGTGAAGTATGTGATGAACTATCAAGTGTTTTTCGACCACGAAGCGGTGAAAGCAAAGGGCTTGAACTTCTGCGACGTGAAGCGCTGCGTGGTGAACGAACTGCAAAAAGACACCACCGTGCTCTATGCTGTAGACTTTCAGCAAATAGCCTCAGCCCCCGTGCCTTGTGAGGTGAAAGAGCGCGCCATCAACGGCTACAATCGCGAGCGTAGCGGCGACGTGCAAGTGGTGTTGAAGCCCAATTTCTACGCCCATGGTTCACGCGGCACAAATCACGCTGCATGGTATGGCTACGACACCCACATTCCCCTTGTGTTTATGGGTTGGGGCATTCAGCACGGCAGCACCAATAAAGAGTGTTTCATGACCGACATTGCCGCCACCGTGTGCGCCTTACTTCATGTGCAAGCGCCCAACGGATGCATCGGGCACCCGCTATTTTAAAGCTTAAGTAGGTGATCAAAATATTTTTATATAACGAATGCGATAATTACCAATGCGGGCTGAAAAATCGTGCAAGGCGAACGCAATGCCAAGCTTGCTTGAGCATTGAAGAGCCGCAGCCGATTTTGTCAAAGAAAAGCCCAATGTATGCACCTAGCCCAGGGCAAGCGAAGCGGCGCCCTGGGTTAAATCGCTAGCGGACACGTCGCTCTGAAAGAGCAAAAGCATTGCTA
>CAVKKI010000120.1:0-8269 GCA_963656725.1 Oribacterium sp.
CCGCTTCGCTTGCCCTGGGCTAGATGCATGCATTGGGCTTTCAGCCCGCCCTTAAGCAGGTAGTCAAATTTATTTTAATCACCTACTTATATAAAAATTGACTGGATACTTTTCCTTTCTTCTTGCGTTGCGTTTCTTCTAGCGCCGACGCGGGCCGCGTCGCCCCCATTGACTAATTAAAAAGGTGCTCCGAAACGCTGGGTTTCGGAGCACCTTTTATTTTCTATGCTTTGAGCGAAGCCTTACTTTTGATAAATCTTCACCTTAGTGCCATCATAGCCCACAGCCATTACATATTTGGCCGTTGAGGGGAAGAGCACGTAGGTGTAGTTGCTGCTCATTTGGCTGTCGCCTAAACCAAACATGCTGATGTGCAGAAGATTGTCCTTAGAATCGTAGGTTTCATAGCCCACAGCACCCGGCCATTGGGTGTTGTCCACCTGGAGTTTCGTGCCATCTAATTTGCAACCTTTGCCAAGTGTGCCCTCGGTGAGCTGCGTTTTGTCGCGGAAGATGGTCCAGTTGTAGGCATTGATGTAGTTGAGCGCAGCGGGAGCTTCAGGATAGCCCTTGGCAGCTATTTCGCTCTTCACAGCATCGCACATGTCTTGCGTGATGACGAGCCATGCGGGTGAGTAGTCTTCGATATAGGCGTGGATGGGCTTGAGCAAGCCTGCTTTTTCGAAGAACGAGCAGAAGTTGATTTGTGCTGCGTTGCAGAAGCGGCGAATCATTTCCATCTGTTGCTTACCGCTGGTGTTGAACGTGCTGGTGTTGAAGCCGTCGCGGTAGCTCTGAATGAAGTTGGGATAGGCCATAGCGTTAGCGCCCACTTCAAGAGTGTAGAGTTCAAGCTGCCAGAAGGGGATTACCTTGAGGAAGTGGTCGTAGTTGCGACTGCCCGATTCTACTTGCTTGCCCGTGCTATTGCCGTTTTCGTCTACATCGGCAATGAGGTTTGTGCCCTTTGCGTTGCCGTGATAGTCGGGGCCATCTTGCAACTGCCAGCTCACGCCCTTGCGCACACCTTCTTCTAGGTAGGCCTCGAAGCGTCCGCCACGGGTCCATTGGTAGTCGTCGATGCCTGAGCTTTCATCCTCTAGGCGGTGATAGCCGTTGCCATATTTATCGGTAGCGCCCAGAGTGTGTTCCACCCAAGCAGAATAGATGTTGTTAGTGGTTTCGCCCAAACCTCCCCACTTGAAGCCGGGAGTGATTTGGTTGATGTGGCCAAGTTCGTGACCAATGCCCCAGAAGCCGAAACTTTCGGGATTACACCACTCGTTGAAACTGCCAAACGATGCGGCAGCACCCATGCCATCGGCAAACATGCCCGAGTTGACGGGACGGGCAAATTGGTGATTCTTAGGTTCAATGCCCAACTGTGGCAAGCCCATGATTTCGCGTTCGCGATAAACCACTTGGTCGTAGATGGTGACGAGCTTTTCACCATTTTCGGGACATACGTTCTTCACATTGGCAAAAGGCACTACCACGTGCAAGCGGTTGCTCAGCACATCGATGTTGTCAGCGCCTTGAGCCTCGGCATTGGCCAGAATTTGCTTCCATTGAGCGTTGGTCATGCCTTGTTTGAAGCAACCCACCTCGCGAGCCAAAGCAAAGTGAAGTTTCACCTCGGGAGCGTTTTCAAAGTCGGTGGAATAATAGCTTACGTAAGAGTTACCACGGTTAGAAGCGGTGATAATGTTCAGTCCGTTGCTCAGTGAATAGTAGCTCTCGGCCTGGCCCTCAGTGGCCACACGGTCGGCATTGCTAAAGTTCTTGATGATGAGCTGCACGGGGTGTTTCGAGTCGATGCCCTCGGCAAAAACAGCCACTTTATCGCCTTCGTTGAAAATGATGCCGGTGGGGTTTTCGTAAGCGTCGTAGGGACTTGAGGTTTTGAGCATGCTCTGAACCGCACCACGGGTGTTGTAGCAGTTGAACGTGCCCACACGATACTCGGTGGAGTAGTTGCCCGAAAGCAGGTTGCTAGCCAACACGCGCAAGTAGGGGTTGGTGATGGTGGCCACTTGCTCGGCCGTTACGCCCGACTTCAACTCGTTGCAGAGGTCGGAGGTGAAGTAGTTTTTAATAGCGTTGCGAACGTCTTGGTCTTTTTGATAGACTTGCACTTCGGCTGCTGAAGCGAAATTGCCGCCATTGTCAGAACCAGCGCTCTTGATTTCGAATTTAATTTTCAACACGTTGTCTACGCCATCTTCGCCAAATTCATAAGAGCCCGAAGCTTGGCCAAAGTCGTAAGTGCCGGCTTCTACCCAAGTGGAGGGTGCATCGGCAGTGGCATAGCTCACAACCACTTCGCCCCAGTTGCCATTAACGCTTCCATCGTTACGACTGATGTATTTCACATAGTCCACATGGCTAGCCTCTTTGAGCGTGAGGGTGAAGGTGAAGGGGAAGTTGTAAGAACTGCTGCCCCAAGGAGTGTGCCAATAGGTGGAAGTGTTGCCATCGATGGCATAAGAGGCAGGATAGCCGCTTTGTGCGCTCGAGGCGGTGGCGCTGGCCACTACGAGTTGTATGTCGTTAAGGTTCTGCACGGAAGAGTTGGCCAATTGGCGCACCACGAGGTTGTGGGTGAACTTGCCATCTTCCGAGGTGAGTTGCAAGGTGGCGTAGCGAGAGTTGACCACGTCGGTGTTGTAGTCAGAAAACACGGTGAGGTTGCCATTGGCTTCCTTGCGGAATGAGAGCCAGTCGGCATCGGCTTGCTTCGTCACTTTATAGTCGGAGTTGCCCATCACGGCCACTGAGTTGAAGCCAGCGGCATAATCCACCTCAACGGTGTCTTTGCTAGTGGTGAGATAAGAGTGGCGCTCGCTGCCGTCGGCTAGCTTTAGGCTTTGTGCGCCTGCCATTTGTGCCCCCAAGGTTAGGGCCAATAGCGTAAGGGTGTATTTTGTTTTCATTAGAGATGAAATCGATGTGATTGAATTGGTGCGTAGGAGGGGATTGTCGGAAGGTTTCGTTAAATCGTCATTGGCTTCACTCTCTTAATTCAGAGGATGGGTTAACAACGTGCTGCTTTCCATTTCCGCACCTATATATAATATGTACGCGCGCGAGAATCGGATTAAGGAATGAGCAATTTCTTTCCGTTGGCCACGTAAACGCCGGCGGGCAATGTGAAGGTGTGGCTGCCTGCGGAGAGCGTTTCGTTGACTACCACCTGACCTGCTGCATTGGCCACGAGCAAGTGAGCGTTGGCCGAGGCTTCTGCAACAAGTGCGCCCTTCTGCGCTTTCACGCTCAGCGATTGGCTGGTTGTTGCTTGATTAACAGCATCCACCACATCGCCTATGTTAAACGTGCTTGTGCGGAGCACCACGTCGGTGTTGGGCACAGTGCCTTCTGCATGTACGCCAGCATACGACTTAAGGAAGGTGATGACTTGCGAACTTTTTTTGTAGTCGCGACGCACAGCGAGTTGAGTGTCGTTTTTATCGATAAATGTGACAGAACCTAGCTGATTGCCCCAACCATCATTAGTGAAGAGAGAAGTAAAGTCGGTGGCTGTGTTCAAATCTACATGAGTGAAGTCGAGCACATAGTCAGTCTGCGGAGCGAGAGTGTATTCCTCCAAACTCTTCACCGTGGGCATAGAATTAAGGAAGAGGGCATTGTTGGCCAAATAAGCGTAGTCGCAAGCCGAGGCCACGTTCTCGTTCCAAGTGATGGTTTGAAGGGCGTTGCTTTCCACTGAAAGATAGCGCAGGTTGTTCGTAGGACTCACATCAAGCTTCGTGAGGCCATTATTGTCGGCCACCACATCGTGCAGCAAATTGGCACGGGGTGAGAAACTGACTACAGTAACAAGGTTGTCGGCCACGTTGATAGAGCGGAGGTCAGCGCTATAATTCACGGCAGCACGTGTCAACGCATTGTTTTGCGCCCACACCGTTTGTGCGTTGGTCAAGTTCGAAGCTGAGGGAAGGGTGTTGAGCGAGTTGTTCGACACCACAAACTGAACGGGGCGTGCCGTGCTAGCCAACTTTAAGTTCGATGAGGTGAGCTGGTTGTTGGCCGCATTCAAATCAGTCAAAGCCGTGTTAGCCGAGAGGTCAAGGCTCGTAAACTCATTGCCTTGCACGTCGAGCGACTTCAAAGCGGTGAGTTCGGTAAAGTTAACAGAGGTGAGCTGATTGTTGGCCGCCATCAAGTGCTCCAAATTGGGTGCGCCACCTAGGCCCAACTTCGTGAGTTGGTTTCCCTGCACATAGAGGCTTGTGATTTTGCCAGAGGTAGACGTGATGGTGAGTTTTTCATCCTTCACCGTGAGGCTTTGTAGCTTGCCGTCACAGGTTAATTCTTGTGTGTCGCCATTTCCCCAAGTGAGCTGAACAGAGAGGTCGGCATTGAGAGCCAACGCCAACGTCTCGCCCTGCGGGAGGGAAGTGGTGAGTTCTACCACGTCGGCCTTGAGCTGCATGGCACCACCTAGCAACAAGGCTGAGGTGAGAAAGAGAGGTAACTTTTGCATAGATTTGTTAGAGAAAAGGCGGCACATTTCCGCCCAAATTGCTTTATTTACTTCGCAAAGATACGGGTTTTCACTTAATTGTCAGCCTAATAGTGAGAGTTTTATTACAATTTATTACAAGAATAATATTTATTTACAGAAAACTTGGCTACGCAAGTGGCTTTTCTTTTGATGATTTCAGTCTTTCGCCCTCAAATAAAAGCATTTAAAGAGATTTTTAACGCAAGCGGCAGCGTAACCTTTCATTCTACAAAATCAAGAAAAAGCGAAGTTAAGCTTACAAAAATCATCCAATCCTTTGCAAACCACAAAGAAAAGTAGTACTTTTGCGAGGTAATCTAATCGAAAAAACATTTTCTAACAATAACTATCTACTAAATCCTATGAAGAGATTTACCTTTTTCTTCTTAGCCTTGTTCGCATGTCTTATGGCAGGCGCACAGAGCTATTTGCCGGATTTCTCGACCGAGGACTCACCCACGTATCTGCCCGTGAAATTTAAAACGGGGGGTGCCTATTTGAGCGACCAAGGCGCAGGAAACAACATGAAAACGGTAGCTAGCACATCCGACGCTACGCAGTTTCAGTTTATCGGCACCCAGTCTAGCTTCATTATGAAGAGCAAGTCGGGAAACTATGTTACCACCACAGGTTCTGGTGACAATTTACGTTTTACGACTACCGCAACTAAAAGTGATGCTGCAACATTGGCCATCATCAATGGCAGTGCCAGCAAGTACTACGAAATCAAACGCAGCAGCGAAAGCAAATGCATGAACCAATGGGCCGGCACTGGAGCTGGTAAAGAACTTGGTGAATGGACTGCAGGAGATGGAAACAACCAACTCTACTTTGAAGGCGCAGAAGGCGGCATAGAAGGACTCACCGAGGAATACAATGCTTTGGTGAAGAAAATCAACGCAGCCGCTAATTACCAATTCTTCTATCACGACGCTTCGGCCGCTGTAGCTGCTATTCCCAGCACCACACCAACCACAAAAGACGGATTGAATGAGGCTATCACCACCCTCACCGCTGCCTACAACGCTATTGGCACAAACGGTGATTTGCTAGGCACAGATTTTGCGGGCAAGCACGTGATTTTGGCCAACAAGCTCCACACCACCCTCTTCGCATACGCCAACGGCACGAAGATGGGTTCTAGCACAAGCTACTACACTAACAACAACATTTGGGAGTTTGTAACCACTGCCACCGACGGCGAATACTACCTCAAAAACGTAGGTACTGGCCTCTACGTAGGCACCGTTCCTACTGCCAACAACACTTGCTTCTCACTCGTTGAAAGCACCGACGACGCTGGCGTTTACACCGTGGAAGCAGCTGCCACCAACGGCCACTGCATCATCTATAGCAAAACGGGCACGGCCAACCTCGAAACTCTTCACATGGTAGATTGGGACGGCGTGGTGCGTTGGAACAAGACAGCCGACGCTAGCCAGTTCCTTCTCATCGATGCCACTGAGGCTGAAACCGTTATCAACTCTACTTATTACACCATCAAAAACGGCACAGGCGGTTACGTCAGCGCAGACGATGGTTACATCAGCAGCGGCAATCTCTTGCTCAGCAACAGCAAGTCGCCCACGAGCCGCAACGGACTTTGGCACTTGCTTAAAACCTCTAGCAACAACTACCAGTTTATCAACGCAGGCAAGGGTACCATCATCAGCATGACGGGCTCAGAAGACGCTGCTCGCGCCACCCTCGTCAGCCCCACTGCCGACAACAGCGAAGCCACTACCGAATTTAACGGCACGCTCAACATTGGCTCAACAAGCGCTAGCTACATCAAATTGCCTAGCTCAGCCAACAACTACTGGAACAAGCGCGGCAACTACCTCGCTCTTTGGAACGATTCAAGAGCCGCTAACAACGACCAAGGCTCTATGTTCTACATCACCGAGGTCGACCCCAACAGCGATGAGTTCTTCTCAGAATTCAACACCGTAGAGGCTGGCACACGTCCCACCGACATCAGCGACTTCGCTCTTTGGTATAACGTGCCCGTGGCTCACACCACTGCCTCCGACACTTGGATGGAGTATGCCCTTCCCTTGGGTAACGGCCAAATCGGTACCACCATCCGCGGCGGTCTCTTCAAAGACGAAATTCAATTCAATGAGAAAACCCTCTTCGAAGGCAACTCTAACAACAACGGCCAGGGTTACTATCAGAACTTCGGTTCAATCATCGTAACCGACAAGAGCGGCTCGTTC
The DNA here is from genome assembly GCA_963656725.1 of Oribacterium sp. Lineage (GTDB taxonomy): Bacteria > Bacteroidota > Bacteroidia > Bacteroidales > Bacteroidaceae > Alloprevotella. The sequence goes on from CAVKKI010000120.1 coordinate 6,745, forward strand.
TCCCTTCGCGACGACAGCAAGCCCGTGAAGGCTTACACTCGCTACCTCGACCTCATCAACGGTGTGGGCGGTGTAAACTACAAGAGTTCTGACGAAGCCACCACTTACACTCGCCGCTACTTCACCTCGGCCACAGACAAAGTGTTTGTGGCTCACTACGAAGCTACTGGCACCGACAAACTCGCCCTTAACTTCGCCTACGATGCCGACGACCAAATCAGCGCTAGCGATGTAACCTACACCGACAACGGCGCTTCATTCAACGGCAAACTTACTACCGTAAGATACAACACGGCCTTCAAGGTATACGCTAGCGATGGCGCCACCATCACCAAGACCGACGCCGGCATTCTCGTGGAGAACGCTGAATGGGCTAACCTCATCATGGCCGCCACCACTGACTTCGACGTTACTAAGTCGGGCTCTGTAAGCGGTGAAACCGCAGCTCAGCTCGCTACGAAGGTAACCGACCGCATCGACGCTGCTGCCGCTAAGGAATACAGCACATTGCTCGCCGACCACACCGCTGCTTGGAGTGCATTGATGAATCGCGTAGATTTGCAACTCGGCACCGTGTCTGACAAGACCACCGAGGACCTCATCAAATACTACGCCACCGATGCCAACAAGACCACTGCCGAGGGCCTCTACCTCGAGAGCCTCTACTTCCAGTATGGTCGCTACCTCACCATCGGTGCCAACCTCGACACCAGCATCCACGCACCCAGCAACTTGCAAGGCATTTGGAACGACCGTTCTTACACCAACTTCTGGCACTGCGACATCCACAACGATATCAACGTGGAAATGAACTACTGGCCCGCAGAACCCACCAACCTCAGCGAAATGCACCTTCCCTTCCTCAACAACATCATCGACATCGCCTCAGCCACCAACTCTCCTTGGAAGACTTTGGCTCAGAAGATTAAGTCGGGTGCTCAGGGTTGGACCGTAGCTTGCGAAGGCAACATCTTCGGTGGTTCATCTTCTTGGGAAAACAGCAACATCAAGAGCCTCGGCGCTTGGTACTGCACCCACCTCTGGCGCTACTACAAGTACACCCTCGACCGCGACTTCCTCAAGAAGGCACTTCCCGTGATGTACGACGCTGCTCTCTTCGTGAAGAGCATTGCTACCAAAGACAGCAACGGCCTTTATGAAATCACTGGCGAATGGAGCCCCGAACACGGAAGCTACAACCAAGTGACTGCCTTCACGCAGCAGAACACCTACGAACTGCTCGACGAAGTGTTTAAGGCTCACGAGATCCTCGGTAGCGAATCTCCGCTCACCACAGCTCAGATTGCTAACATCCAAGACCTCTACAACAACTACGACAAGGGTGTTTGGACCGAGACCTACGGCGGCAAGACTTGCATCTCTGAATGGAAGACCACCGCTCTCACCGATCAAGGCCACCGTCACCTCTCTCACCTCATGTGCCTTTTCCCCTACTCACAGGTAAGCGCATTCGACACCACTGAAGACGGCATCACCAAGTTCCAAGCTGCCTACAACGGCCAAG
>CAVKKI010000121.1:0-8250 GCA_963656725.1 Oribacterium sp.
AGCATTGCTATGAGCACGTGTGTTTACGTAGTTATGCTTTTGCTCTTTCAGAGCGTGCTTTTCTAATCAACTATAACCCAGGGCGCCGCTTCGCTTGCCCTGGGCTAGGTGCATACATTGGGCTTTCAGCCCGCCCTTTAAAAAAAATCTCTCCTAAATCAAACAAAAAACCAAGAAGAGAAACTCTCTCCTTGGCCAATTTCTTATGTATTGCTAAAAGCACAAATCTTATTCACCTTTCTGCCTCTCGCAAATCTTCTCAATGCGTTGCTTCATATATTCAGCAAATTCGGGCGAGTCGACAATTTCGATGTCTTCATAAAGCCCCATCACGAAGCGGCCAATGCCAATGTAGCTGCACACCTCGGTGTCGAGACGGTGTCGGCCATCGGGCAAGAGGGTGAGTTGGCGTTGCGCGTCGCGATATTCCTCAATCAGTAAGTTGGTGGAAAGGTGACCCAGAATGAGCGACACGGGCATGCGGTTTTCGCCAGTGAAGCCAAACAAGTCGTTGTAGAAGGGAGTGTGATCGGCTTTGTGCGACCACAGTAAGTCGATAAATTCCACCTTCTCGATGCGGCTAATCTTAAACGTTTTGTTCGTGCGCGAAGCAATTTCGTAGCAGCGCACCTCACTGTTTTCGTTGATAAACATATAAGGCTCAACGATGCGGTTGCTCACCTGTCCGCTCGAGCCCGAGTGATAGTTTCGCAACAACACCACGCGCTCTTCGTTGATTGCGGTGAAGAGCGAACTAATGTTTTGTGCCATCAGGCTATCGAGGCCGTGTTTAGCCAACACGTCGGGGCGGTAGAGGTTGGCCAGCTTTTCGCGCAAGTGTCTCACTTGGGGCGAGTTGCTATACACCGAACTAATCACTTGACTAATGGTGAGGGCTTCGTCCTCAGAAAAGTGAATGCCTTGTGTGATTTTTTGAAAGAAGGGCGAGGTGTGGTCTAGTCGATAGATTTTTCCTTCCTTTTTCACAATGAATCCCACCTCGCGAAAAGCCTCGAGGTAGCGGTAGATAGTGCGGCGATTTAAGCCTACGGCCTCGCTAATCTCATCGATCCGCAAGGTACGGTTTTGTGTTAGAATGGTCATCAACCTCAGTTGTCGACCGAGCTTATCCAATTCCATGTTTCAAATTCAATATAGGCAATAGTGCGGGTTCCACGCCACACCGTTGCGTTCACAGCTTCAAAATATGTTGCGAATATACGAAGTTTTTTTCAGTTAGGGTCATCCCCCAAGCAATCGTGCCCTTAAAAAACGCTTTTTTGACATAAATCTTGCATTTTTCTCCCAACTTATCTTTCAAAACCGTACATTTGCTAGCACAACAAGGCACTGCGTGCCGTTGCAAGAAAAAGCGAGAGAGAAAAAATAGCGCGTTTTCGGTTTTATTAACGCACACTTCGTGCAATAACCCTCATTTCTCCTCCTTTTTCAAATAGAAACCATTCAACCTCAAACCATGATGAAGAAAATAACCACCCTTATAGCCGCCCTCAGTCTTTCGGCCAATGTGTCGGGACAAAGCTACAGTAAACTGTGGCAAACGGTGAATAATTACACCCGCGACGACCTGCCCCAATCGGCCCTTGAAAGCGTGGAGCAAATACGCCAAAAAGCGCTCAGTGAAAAAAACGATGCGCAGCTAATGCGCGCCCTGCTGATGCAGCGTTTGCTAGGCGCTGAACTATCGCCCGACACGGCGCAAACCTATCTCGAGCGTATGAAGCAGGCTTTGGCCGCCGAAGAGCGCCCCGTGATGAAGGCCCTTTGGCACTCGGCCTTGGCGCAATGCTATGAAACCATCTACAGCGGCTATTCCTTCCGCACCGACGAGGTGACGCGTGAGCAGACACAGCAAGAAATGAAATCGCATTTTTTAGCCTCGCTTTCCGACTTCGACCTCTTGGCCCAGCAAAAGGTGAAAAACTATTTGCCGCTCATCACCTATAATAAAGGAAGCCAATACTACAACGACGATTTGCTTCACGTGTTGGTGAGCGCCTACATGGGCTGCAGCGAAACCACCAACAAGGAGCGCCGAGAGTGGCATGAGCGATTGGCCGCCTACTATAAGGAGCACCAATTGCCTAGCGCTGCGTTGCTGCAAAGTTTGGAAGCCTTGCAGCTCAAATATCAAGGCGTTGTCACGAACGGACTATTGACGAAAAATCCCTATTACCTAGCACTTTGTCAATTAGCAAAGGAATATGAAGGCGAGGACGTGGCCGTGGAGGTCTACAACTGCATGATAGTTCATTTTTCCTCGAGTGCCCTTCATTCAAACAACGATACCATTCAAACGGCCAACGCCCAATTGCTTTATCAACAGGCGCAGCATGCCATAAAGCGCTATGCCGGCACGAAAAAAGCTACGAACAAACTGCGCAACTTTGTGACTGAAGTGACCAATCCTAGCGTAGGGATGAGTGTGGAACAATTAAACTGCTATCCCGCCGACACCTTACGCCTCACGGTGAACTTCCGCAATGTGGAAATAGCCCAATTGCGATTGGTGAAACTCACCTCCTCGCGCGAAGAATATGAGCAGAAAAGGCGGAGTGACGAACTCGCTGCGTTGCGCAGCCGCCACTTGAAAAGCGCCCCAACCTATGAGGTGGCGCGTGAGCAAGCGGCGCAGCCCTATGAGTGGACCACGCAAACGTTCAGCTTGACTGTGCCCAACGAAGCCGGTATCTATCGACTCGAATTGGTGAAAAATGGGCGAGTAGCCACTCACAGCGACTTCTGCATCAGCCACCTCACGGCCCTGACTTTCTCAAAAATCACCGACAAAATGCACCGCGTTACGGTGGTGGACCAACGCACGGGCCAGCCCGTGCCTTATGCCACACTCACCACCTACAGAGACGGCGCGTGGAGTGTCAACGGACACCGATTGCAGAAAATCCGTACACTGACGACCGATGAGTTGGGCACGGCTTTGTTTGAAGACAACTTCAGCTACGTGGCGGTGAGCGACAGCACCGATGCTGCGGCTCCCCTCTTCAACCTCAACAAAATTTATTCGCAGCGAAGGGCCGACGATAAGAGTTCTCATCTGCAACTCTACACCGACCGCAGCATTTATCGTCCAGGCCAGAAGGTGGAGTTTGCCGGCGTGGCCTATCGCAAAGAGGACGACCACTTTGAGGTGCGACGTGGCTTGGAAACCAAAGTGGAACTGCGTGATGTGAACCACAAACTCGTAGATACGCTGCTTGTGAAAACCGACGATATGGGCAGTTTCAACGGTGCGTTCACTTTGCCCGCGCATTGCTTGCCCGGCGATTTTACTCTAAAAGCCACGAAGGGCGGCAGTGCACTCTCCTTCAAAGTAGAAGAGTACAAACGACCCACTTTCACTGCCACCACGCAGCCCGTCACTACGGCCTATGCCTTGGGCGACACGGTCAGAGTGAGCGGTAAAGCCACCACTTATAGCGGTGTGTCTGTGGGGGGCGCCCGTGTGCAGTACACCGTGCAGCGCCGCGCTTGGTTCTTTTGGAACGACCGCGATGAGGTAGCTCCTCAATCGGGCGAAACTACCACCGACGCCGAGGGGCAATTCACTCTTCCCGTCAGTTTGACCCGCGCCGACGAGTATGAAAAAATCACACACTACAACCGCTACTCCTACACCGTAAACTACACCGTGACGGCCCCGAATGGCGAAACCACGCAAGGCTCCACCGTGCTCTCGGTGGCCACACGTCCGGCCTATGTCACGGCCAATGTGCCGCAGGTGATTTATCGCAGAAAGGGAAAGGCACTGCCCACCTTCACCTTCCGCCAACTCAATGCCGCGGGAGAGGAAAAGGACACCGTGGGGCGCTATCAACTATTCTTGCGCGACGAACTGAAAAGCGAGGGAACGTTCCACACGAGCGAGCCGCTGAGTTTGCCTTCGCTCAGCACCTTGCCCTCGGGCCTTTACACTTTGCGCTATCGCACGGCGGAGGCGGAAGAAGAAACGGCCACGTTTACCTTGCTCAGCGAAACCGACCAACGGCCCGTTGACCCCACGGCAGACTTTTTCTGCTACGAAGAGCGCAACGAACAAGGCGACAGCGTGCGCGTGGTGGTGGGCTCGTCGTGTCCCGACGCCGTGTTGTTCTACGACTTGCTCACAGCCGATTCGGTGAGAGAAAGCCGCCGCATTGAACTTCACAACGAGTTGCGCCACTTCGACCTTGCTTATCAGCCCCTCTACGGCGATGGTGCAACGCTCTATCTAGCTTTGCAGCGCAATGGCACGTTGCACGAAAAAGAAATAATCCTTGTGAAGCCCCAACCTAACAAGGCGCTGAAGTTAGAGTGGAGCACTTTCCGCTCGCGCCTCACCCCGGGGCAACAAGAAGAGTGGCGATTGCGTGTGACGCAGCCCGACGGCAAACCTGCCGATGCGGAAGTAATGGCTTGCCTTTACGACGCTTCGCTCGATGCACTCTACCCCTCCACGTGGCAGCCTTTCCAAATCCATTTCAATCGCACGCTGCCCTCGGCTTGGTGGCGCTCCATCTTCTATAACCAACCGCTGCATCTTTCCGTCTCTGACAAAATAAAATATTTAAGCACGTCGTCGCTAGCTTTCAGCACTTGGCGAGGCGAACTCTTCGACTATTATCATTCTGCCTACCGGTTTAGAACCTACATAGGCGGTCCCATGCGCTCCATGCACAACCGCGTGATGCTGATGGACATGAACGAGGAAATGGCAGCGCCCTTGGCTTGTTCTGCAGCGCCTGGCTACGCAGAAAAAATGGAGATTGATGGGGTTGGCGCAACAAACGATTTGGCAATGGCCACTCCTGTCACGCCGCGCACCAATTTTAGCGAAACGGCCTTCTTCTGCCCCGCGCTTCGAACCGATGCGAAGGGCGAGGTGAGCCTTTCGTTCACTCTGCCCGAGAGCCTGACGCAATGGCAATTTAGAGCCTTGGCTCACGATGGCGAAATGAACAACGGACAACTCGATGCTAGCGTGGTGGCCCGCAAAGAGTTAATGGTGGAGCCGGCTTTGCCCCGCTTCTTGCGCGAGGGCGACACCACCAATCTGCCAGTGAAGGTGACCAACTTAAGCGAGAAACCTCTCGAGGCCACGCTGCAAATGACGCTGACCGATGCGCTGAGCAACGTTAGTCGTATGCAACAAAAGCAAAAAATTACGCTACAGCCGGGCGAAACGCGCGTGTACGCCTTCCCCTACACCTCGAAAAACGATGAGGGCGTGTTGCTTTGCACCACCACGGCACAAGCTGCGGGCTTTAGCGATGGCGAGGAGCATTATCTGCCCGTGTTGAGCAACCAAGTGGAGGTGACACGTTCGCTTCCTTTCAGCCTCACCGAGAAGGGCACGCAGTCGCTGCGCATCGATACGCTATTTAATGCAGAAGGCGCTACTCATAAGGCGCTCAGCGTGGAACTCTCGTCGAACCCCACGTGGTATGCCGTGACCGCTCTGCCTTATCTGGCTGCTGAAGGAAACTGCCTGAACGCGGTGGAGTGGGCCACGAGACTTTATAGTCTTGACGTGGCGCGACAAGTGGCCGCAAACAGTCCTGAACTGCGACGATTGACGCAATCGGGCAGTGAGGAGGTGAGCCAATTGGGCCAACTGAAACTGGAGGGACTGACCGATGCCACCCCTTGGCTGCAACAAGGCGAAACGCAAAAGCAACGGGCGCAAGCCTTGGGCCAACTTTTCGACGAGAACGCCGTGGCAGTGAACTTGCACACGGCCATCGACAAACTGCGAGCATTGCAAAATGCCGAGGGTGGCTTTAGCTGGTATCCGGGCATGCCCGCCAACGTTTACACCACCGTTGACGTGGCCATTTTGTTGGCCCGCATCGAAGCGCTCACTCCCTTCAACGAAGCGCACAGCGTGTTGGCGAAAGCCAAAAACTTCCTCGACGAAAAAATAGCCCGCGCCGTGGACGACATGAAGCAATGGGAGAAAGAGCATAACGAGAAACAAACGCCTAGCGAGTGGCAATTGCGCTACCTTTATTTGCGCACGTTGATGAGCGAGAAGCCCGACCGCAACGCTACCTATCTTTTGGACCGTGCCGCAAGTTTGCAACGCGAATTTACGATGTATGGCAAAGCCGTAACCGCCCTTGTGTTGAAACAAGCCGGCCGCACGGCTGAGGCGGAAAGCACGCTAGAGAGTCTGCTGGAGCACACTGTGAGCAGCTCGGAGATGGGACGCTATTTCGACACACCGCGGGCCGAATGGTGTTGGCAATCGTATCGCATCCCCACGCAGTGTGCCGCTATCGAAGCCTTGCAGCAGTTTGGCCAAACCGCTCGGGCCGACGAGATGCGCTTGGCGCTGATGCAGGCTAAGCGCACGCAAATGTGGGAAACCTCGCGCGCCACGGCCGATGCTGTTTACGCTTTGCTTTCCACCGCCACCGACAGCACTCAAACGCCTTCGCTAACCGTGATGCCGCTGAAAGAGCAAACGCCCGTTTACTACACGCTTTATAACGACAAGAAGGTGGTGGGCTTTAATGCTCAAGCTGAAAGCAAAACGCCGCAAACGGTGGGCTATTTTAAGCAAACCTACACCACAGATGAGGCTACGCAAGCCACTTCGCTCACGTTGCGGAAAACGACCGACGGATTGTCGTGGGGCAGTGTCTACGCCACGTTTATGGCTCCGGCTTCGGAGGTCGACACCGAGGGCAAGGGCTTGACGCTGACCCGCCGCTTCGAAGTGAAGAAAGGCACGGCGTGGGTAGCAGTGGCCGAGAACGAACCGCTAAAGAAGGGCGACCGCGTGCGCCAAGTGTTTAAAATCACCGCCGACCGCGACTACGACTTCGTGTCGCTCTCGGCCTCACGCCCTGCTTGCCTTGAACCGGCTCAGTCGCTCTCGGGCTATGATTGGAACGACGGATTGCCCGCCTATCGAGCCGTGCGCGATGACCGCACCGACTATTTCATCGAAAAGTTAAGCAAAGGCCAGCATCAGTTCACCGAAGAACTTTTTGTGGACCGCAGTGGCACCTTCGGCACGGGCATTTCCAAAATAGCCTGCGTTTACGCTCCCGAATTCTGCGGCACAGCGGCCGAAACGAAACTCCGCACAGAATAACGCAAAATCCCCAAACAACCTTTTCCGATTGTTTGGGGATTTTTTTAATTGGGCTAATAGGAAACGAGCAACTCAGTGGGGGCGACGCGGCCCGCGTCGGCGCAAGCACTGGCGCAAGAAGCCAAACCCAAAGCCCCTCTATAAAAAATTCAAAAAACTATTTCCTCAACTTCAAACAAGCCCAGCCATCAAGCACATGCTCATCAACCAAAGTGAGCCCTTGCTTTTCGGCTTCAGCCAAGAGTTGAGGAATGTCGGTGTCGTAGAAACCGCTCATATAAATATGTGCGTCATGTTTCATACGCGGCACGTAATATTGCAAGTCGTTGAGCAGAATGCCCAGATTAATGTTGGCAATCACGAGGTCGAAGGGGCCTTTCGTGGCAAGCGACTGTGCATTGCCCAATTCCACATCGATGCCGTCTAACTGATTGAGCGCAATGTTCTCAAGCGAATTTTTCACACACCATTCGTCCACATCAATGCCCACGCAATGTTTGGCACCACGCATACGGGCTAAAATGGCCAAGATGCTCGTGCCGCAGCCCATGTCGAGCACTTCAAGTCCGGTGATGTCGTCGTTGAGCAAACGGCTAATCATTTGCGAGGTGGTGGCATGGTGACCCGTGCCAAACGACATCTGCGGATTGATTTTGATGCTATACTCCGCCTCGGGCACATCGGTGTGGAAGGTGCTCGAAATGACGCAACGGCCATCCACCACAAGGGGCTTGAAATAGTTTTTCTCCCATTCTTCGTTCCAATCCTTATCTTCTGCCTCCTGCATTTCGTAAGTGATTTGTACGTCGGGCAGGGGGAAAGCGGCAATCACCTCATCGAGCGCCTCTTGTGAGAAGAGCGCTTTTTGAATGTAGCATTGAAAATGGTCGGTGGGCAGTTTCTCCTCAAAAGCAGGGGCTTCGGGATTGCTGCAATGCGCCACGGCGGGACGGTCGAGCTCGTCGGTGTGAACAAAACTGTCGAAACCAATTTCTGCTAAAACAGCCGAAAGCACGTCTTGCACAGCCTCGGTGGCGGGCTGGGTGGTAAAGGTAAATTCTAAGTACTGCATGTGATTTTGATAATTATGATGCAAACTTACGCAAAATTCGGGGAAATTTGTGTAAGTT
>CAVKKI010000122.1:0-8169 GCA_963656725.1 Oribacterium sp.
GGATGATATTGGGAGCAAGTTTCAGTTGCACAAAAATGCAGCGTTTTAGACCATTGATAAGTGTAGTAACCAAATAACAGTAAGCAATATGAATAAAAGAATCACACACATTGATATATTCCGCGGAATGCTAATGATGCTTGTCGTTTTAGGTCATTCAATTGGAACTGCTGATAATCCAGTTAATCGCTGCATTTTAAGTTTTCATATGCCAGCCTTTTTCTTCTTGTCTGGAATATGTTATAGAGGAAGTGGTAGCATTGCAATTTGTTGCAAGAAAAAGTTCAGAGGACTTGTTTATCCCTATCTGACTTTGTCGATAATTGGGGTTATTGCATATTGGACCTTAATGGCTGGGACTGCAAGAGATCAAGGTGTAACATTTCTGCAAAGCATAATTGGCATTATTTGGAATGATGGTGAAATCGGAAGAATTGTTACAGTCGGATTTTGGTTCGTATTCGACCTTATATGCATCACTTTTATCCACATCGTTTCAAAACATATAAGTGATCGGATTCGATTATCAATAACAACTATTGCTTTTGCCGTGTTATATCACGCACATTGGAAATTCTATTTTGAAGAGGAACTAGTAAGAATTTCTGTAGGTTATCTATTTTTCCTACTAGGAAATTTATTCCAATCACAAAGTATTGACGTCAAGCTGAAAATGTTATTTATGAGGGGGGGTAAAAATGCGGTTGTATCATTTATTGTAGGTGTTTGTATTGTATTTATGCTTAGTCAATGCAATACGCCCATTTTGATGTTCAAAAACCAATATGGGAATTTATTGCTTTTCATCATCTCTTCTTTGTTGGGTTCTGTTTCTTTTTATCTACTCTCTTGCAGAATCAACAAGAACAATTTAATTGAGTACATCGGAAAGAATTCATTATTGATACTACAACTACATCCGATACTATTAGCGGTGTCACACGTGGCTATGCATAAGTTTTTCCCAACTGTTTCAAATTACACCTTTCCTACATATCTAGTGCATTTCAGTATTGTGTTAGTATTATGTATTTCCATTTGTTCTGTAGTGAACAGGTGGTTTAAATGGTTAGTAAAATATCCCATTGGCTAGCTATACACCAATTGGAGAATCTCTCCAATACATATCTTTTCAGACAATAGAAATGGAAATAACAACGAAGAACAAAAAGAAACTCTGCTTAATCTATAACACCGCACCGAGGTATCGGGAGGCGATATTTACGGCTATTGACCGAGAATATGACTGCGACTGGTATTTCGGCGAGACGAAGACGGACATCAAGGAGATGGACGTGACGAAGCTGAAGCACGTGACGTATTATCGAACTATAGGCAATCCGAGCCGAATGTACGTTAAGCGGGGAATGCTGAGGCTGCTGTTTAAGAAGAAATATCAGAACTTCTTTATGCTGGCCGAGAGCCGTTCGCTAACCGATTGGCTGTTCTTTTGGTTGGCCTCTACTTTCTTTCCACAAAAGCGAGTGTATATTTGGACGCATGGTTGGTATGGCAAGGAGCGGGGCATTGATGCCAAGATGAAATTGTGGCTATTTCGCCACGTAACAGGTACCTTCGTTTATGGCGACCGTGCTAAGCGATTGCTGGTGGAGCAAGGCATTCTCGAGGAGAAACTCTTCGCCATTCATAACAGTTTGGACTATGACAAACAGTTGCAGCTGCGTAAACAGGTCGCTCCAACCGACATCTATAAGAAGCATTTTCAAAACGATCGCCCCACCATTTTGTTTCTTGGTCGGTTGACACGGGTGAAGAAACTCGACCTAGTGGTAGATGCTTTGCACCATCTGAAGCAACGAGGAGAACAATATAACCTTGTGTTTGTGGGAGATGGCGAAGCCAGAGAAGCGTTGCAGCAAAAGGTGGAGGCGTTGGGCTTACATCAGCAAGTGTGGTTTTATGGCGCATGCTACGACGAGGCGCAGAATGCCGAATTGGTCTATAATGCCGACCTCTGCGTGTCGCCGGGCAACATAGGGCTGACGGCCATGCACGTGCTGATGTTCGGTTGCCCCGTGATTACGCACAATAGTTTTGAATGGCAGATGCCCGAGTTCGAAGCAGTGCGCTTGGGTGTGACGGGCAATTTCTTTGAACGAGACAATGTGGAGAGTTTGGCGCAGGCCATTAGTCAATGGTTTAGCACCAAACAAACGCAGCGCGAAGAAGTGCGCAAGGCTTGCTACAAGGAGATTGACGAGCGATGGAATCCGAGCTATCAGATGCAACTGATTAGAAAATCCTTACAACTAAAATAGTCTTGCAAATGAACATGTACAAGTTAGCCCTTATCATTCCTTACTTCGGTAAGTTTAATAACTACTTTGACTTTTGGCGCACCTCTGCCGAACACAACCCATCGGTGGATTTCCTAATCTTTACCGATCAGCCCATTAAGAGCAGTCAGAACATTAAGGTGGTTCAGTCAGCGATAGTCTCCATCAACGAATTGATCCGCACAAAACTCGAAAAGTATCTCCACTCTGTGAAAGACTTAACATTAGTTAATCGGGGGGGGTAATTCCTTATAAACTCTGTGATTTCAAACCCCTTTACGGGCTAATATTTGAAGACTATTTAAAGGATTACGACTTTTGGGGACATTGCGATGTAGACTTGATATTCGGCGACATCCGAAAGTTTTTGACCGACGACGTGTTGAGCCAGCACAAGCGCATTCTGTCGCGTGGGCATTTCTCGCTCTACCGCAACGAGCCAGAGTGCAATCTCTTCTTTTTGCGCTCGAAGAACTATGATGAGCGAATGCCCGACTATCGGGAGGTATTCTCAAACCTTCGCCCTTATGCTTTCGACGAATGGCCAGGGTTGAGCCGAATATGGAAAGAGCAATGTCCCGAACAACTGTACAACGAAATCATTTTCGACGACATCAATTATTTGCGCAAGGAGTTTCTTTCTTGCCAAAAGCGTGAGACGGACAGAGGGCGTTCCCACTTTCTCTTTGCTTACGACCATGGCACGTTATCGCGTTACTACTTCGAAGGCTCTCGGTTATGTTCAGAACCTACGATGTACGTCCATTTTCAGAAACGGCCAATGAGCATCGCAACCGCTGATAAAGAGCAATATTTGATTATTCCCAATCAGTTCATCTCCTTCGCCCAACCCAATAAGAAAATGCTGAAGAAGTACGGAAGGAGGCATCTCCTCTACCTGCATGCCATCAGCATACGATTCAATAATTTGAAGAAGAAACTCAAAGGATATAGAGAATAAAGAATGACTTTAGCCTATCTATATAGCAAGTTTTTCAAGAAAGTGCTCCGTGGCAAGAGCGTGCTGAATAGTAGAGTCGATAAGTTGGCGAAAATTTATTCGGGCACGCAATTCCAAAGCAGTACGATAGGCCGATATTCCTATGTGGGCTACGACTGCGAAATCCTGCATTGCGAAATCGGCGCATTTTGTAGCATTGCCAATGGCGTGGTTATAGGAGGGGCGCAGCATCCGCTGAATTGGATATCCACTTCGCCAGTGTTCTACAACGAGGCCGGAGGTACGGGTAGACATTTGGGGAACTTACCCGTAGCGGGCACACCGCAGACGGTGATAGGCAATGATGTGTGGATAGGCTCACGAGCCCAAGTGCTTGCGGGGGTAAGGATTGGCAATGGGGCTGTTATTGGGGCTGGGACTGTCGTTACCAAAGATGTGCCACCTTATGCCATTGTAGGAGGTGTGCCAGCAAGAATTATTAAATACCGTTTTACGGAAAAAGAAATAGAGATGATAGAAAAAACACAATGGTGGAACTGCACGGACGAAGAACTTCGAATTTGTGCTGCTATGGCCAACAATCCGCTCGCCTTCTGCCATAAGCTCAAAAATCTAATCGGGGGGGGTAATTTTTTAATCTTCACCCCATACCCATCCCCCATTAGCTCAGAAAGGAGGCTCGCCGCATGAGCCGTCGCCTCCTCCAAATAAACTGCACCGCCAATTGGGGCAGCACAGGAAAGATTGCCGAACAGATCGGCTTGTGCGCTCAGGCGCATGGTTGGGAATCGTATTTGGCCTATGGGCGAATGATGAACCCCTCGAAGAATCAGCTCGTGTTTGTGGGCGATAAGTGGAGCGTGCTGCAACACTATGCCGAAGGGAAGTTCTTCGATAATGAAGGACTGGCCTCACGCAGAGCCACGAGAGCGTTTTTGCGACAGGTGGACGAGATAAAGCCCGATGTGGTGCATCTGCACAACATTCATGATCACTACATGAACTATCGGCTGCTGTTTCGCTACCTCGCCGCAAAGAAAATTCCCGTGGTGTGGACGCAGCACGACCAGTGGGCCACTACGGGCCACTGCATGTATAACCTCTGCGGGTGCGAACGGTGGAAAACAGAATGCCACGACTGTCCGCTCTCGCAATGGTACTCGCTAGACCGCTCGCGACGCAATCATCGCTTGAAAAAGCAATTGATGGCAGAGGTGGACTCGCTGACTATCGTGCCCGTGTCGGAATGGCTGGCCGAGAATATGCGGCAGTCGCACTTGAAAGACCGCCGCATTGAGGTGATTCATAACGGCATCGACATTCACACCTTCTCACCGCAACCCGTTACGGCGCACGAGCGCTATGGCATCGCCCCAGAAAAGAAAATTGTGTTAGGCGTGGCTGCTGTGTGGGACGAGCGCAAGGGATTGAACGATTTCTACGCCCTGGCACAAAGACTCCCACGTAAGGAGTTTGCCATCGTAATCGTAGGAAAACGCACGGAAGAGGTAAAAACATTCGGGGAGAACGCTTGCCAAATGGTGTTTGTGGACAGCACGCAGAATGCACTAGAATTGGCGCAACTCTATTCTTCGGCCTCGGTGTTTGTTAATCCCACCTACCAAGACAATTACCCCACCACCAATCTCGAAGCCCTAGCTTGCGGCACGCCTGTGGTGACCTATCGCACCGGCGGAAGTCCGGAGGCCGTAGATGAGCAAACGGGCTTGGTGGTGGAGCAAGGAGACGTTCCAAGCTTAGAAGCCGCCGTGCTGAAACTCTCCTCGGGCAACTATGCTGAGGCTTGCCGCCAAAAGGCAGAGCGAGAGTTTGATAATCAGAAGTGTTTCAACCCTTACGTCGCTATTTACAACCAGCTGATAGGGGGGGTAAAAATTTAGTGCTCGGTGTTTCAAACGTGTGGAGCAAGGACAAAGGGCTGCACGATTTCATCACGCTCAGCCGAAACGAGGATATGCTCGTGGTGCTTGTGGGCTTGCGTCCCGAACAACGCGACGAATTGCTCACAGAAAAGTACAGCGACTGTCACCTCGTGCCTATTTGCCGCACGCAAAATCAACAAGAACTGGCTGAAATTTACTCCCTGGCCGATGTGTTTGTCAACCCCACCTACGCCGACATGTTCCCCACGGTAAACCTCGAGGCCTTAGCCTGCGGCACGCCCGTGGTGACTTACCGCACGGGAGGCTCGCCCGAGGCGGTGGATGAGCGGACGGGTGTGGTGGTGAACGTGGGCAATGTGGAGGGACTGGCGCAGGCCATTCGCCGCATCAAGGCGCATCCGCTCTCGAAGGCCGATTGCCGGGCACGCGCTGAGGCTTGCTTCGATAAGGACCTCTGCTTCGAGCAGTATGTGACACTTTATGAGAGCCTCTTGGAGGGGGGACGATAATCTTCCTCTCTTTTTCTCGAACACAGATAACACAGAAAACACTGATGGACGGGACGTGCTGACGCACTGGTTGGTCTTGAACACAAATTATCACCAATTTCCCATAAATTATTCCATGAATTTTTCTTGTGTAAAACGACTGAGGAGTTTCTGATGTGAACCACTAATAAAACTAATCTGACGAATCTCCTTTTTCTAACACTGATAACACAGATTTTACAGATACGCTATTCCTCATTATCAAAGAGCATTAATAAAAAAAAGCATTAATGAAAAATTAATGGATAATTGATGATAATTAATGTTCAAAACCAACCAGTGCGCAGCACGCCATCAGTGTAATCAGTGTAATCAGTGTTCGAAAAAAGCAAATTCCGTTTGTAAAGTCCATTCGTAAAATTCGCATAATTTGCGGTTCCCTTCAATATAGTGTTAGCCCTCCCCCCCCTTGTGCGTAAAGGGCTTATTGGGAATGTGTAAATAAATTCGTAACTTTGCGGCATTGAGAGGCTGGCTTCTCTTGAAGTAAGTCTTGGTAATAACACACACGCTTTCACAATCGCACCGCAATGACACTTTCTTCTTTCAAATATAAAGAACCTGGATGGGAACTCGCTGAACTCGCTCCGTTGAGTTCCGTGAATTTGCTCGTGGCAAAGAATGCCACGGGAAAATCGCGTACGGTGAGAGCCATTCAAAGTGTGGCCTCTTTTATGCAGATGAAAGAAACGGCATCGTTGCCTAATAGCTTTGAGGCAGAGTTGCTTTTGCAAGAAGAGGGGCCAACGAAGAAGGAGATTACCTATGCGTTTCAAATAAAAAAGGGCGTGGTGGAAAAAGAATGGTTGAAGGTGGGTGACGAAGTGCTGATAGAGCGCACCTCACAAGAAGCCAAATACAAACAAAACCACATTGCCCCACCGGCAGAAAGATTGGTGACACAAACGCGGAGAGACAAACACCTCTATCCCGAAATAGAACGCCTGATGCAGTGGGCCGAAGGCGTGGTGTGTGTGACTTGTGCGGAAATCACCCCAACGAGTGTGTGGGGCCTGGAGCAGGCATCAAATGCCTACGCTCTTAGCCAATTGGTGGATGCACTATCGCCTAGCGAATTACCCACAGTGCTTCAAAGAGCGCAGACTTTAGGCTATCACATTGCCAGCCTAAAAACCATAGAGGCTGCAAAGGGCTTGCGCTTGGTGCAGATAAAAGAAACCTCGGTGGCTGATGAAATGGTGGACGGCCAACTCTCTAATGGCATGTTGCGCACCCTCTATCTGCTTTGTTTTGCAGCGGTGATGAAGCATAATGCCAAATTAAATCTGTTGCTTATTGATGATTTGTGTGAAGGGCTCGACTATCAACGCTCTGTGGCTTTAGGAAAAATGATTTTTGAGGATTGTGTGGATTGTAGCGTGCAACTCATTGCCAGTTCAAACGACGCTTTTTTGATGGATGTGGTAGACATTGCCCATTGGCAGGTGCTTCGCAGAAATGGCAGCTGCGTAACGACGATAAATGCCCACACACACGCCGAACTCTTTCGCCAGTTCCGCATGACGGGGTTAAGCAACTTCGACCTATTCTCTTCCGATTTCATAGATAGTTTCCTTAATAAGAAGTAAGCCGATGAACTTTGCTGTTTACGTTGAAGGAAAGGCCGAACTCTTATTCGTGGCCGATGTCTTAGCTAAGTATTCCGACTATGATGCGCAGAAAGTGGGCTTTCAATGCATCAACCTAAATGCCGATGCTTATGAATATGTGCCTTACCCCATTCAAGGGGGAAGAGAAACCTCGGAAACATTCTATCAGTTGGTCAATGTAAACAGCGACGGGCGCGTCATCTCTAAACTTAAAAAGGATATTCCCAACCTTCTTCGTCAGGGATTTGAAATCATTCTTGGCCTTCGTGATGTGTTTGGTGAAGACTATAAGATGCTTTGCGATAATCAGGAAATCAACTTTTCCTTAATAGAGCAAATGCACACTGTGCAACAAAGTCAACTGCAAGGCTCGTTTTCGGCAGATATTCGTTTACACTACGCCATTATGGAGTATGAAACGTGGATGATGGCTCTTCTCGACAACTTTGTAACCTTTAAGGGAGGCAACCTTTCGGTCATACTCCAACACATTGGCATTGCCCCTGAAGCCGACTTCGAGCACACGGTGTTTCACCCTTATAACAAAGTGCAAGAAATTTATCGTGAACTGGGTGAACATTATGGCAAACACGAAAGCGATTACCTTTCGTTTCTATCCTCTGTTACGAGGGACGACTACGAACGTTTGCGCCATTCGGGCAAATGCTCTTCTTTTAAGTCCTTCCTAGACAGTTTATTGCGCTAATGCAACACTGAATTGATGGAGCACGAATGTTCTCATACTTCTTCTTACGCTTCATTACTCTCTCTCTCTCTCTGATTCTTATTAAGAATACTCCTTTTAGACCGCTCATTCGCTTTTGTAGCAAATGAATGGGCGTATTGGTG
>CAVKKI010000123.1:0-7860 GCA_963656725.1 Oribacterium sp.
TCCATACACCCTAGAAAAGACCATCGTTAGTTTTCCTGGTAATAGGTTGGTTTTAGGCAAAGCCGATAAAATTCAAATTTGTTTCTTCGACAAGACATTACTAAAAAATCCCTATAAGATAGTAGAAACGAAAACATTTGTTGCTAATCAGACAATATAAAAGCCATCCCTAAGTTAATAAGGGATGGCCTTTATAATGAAGGGGACTTTTATCAAAAAAGCGGATGCCAAGCCTTCCTAACTTGTGCATCCGCCTCAAATTTCATTACGTATTCTGTTATGGGGATGTAATCACCCATCCCCTTCTTTATAGAAATAGAATCTCTGCTGATGTTCCTTCCTATTATTTCTTATAAGCCCCATCTTTAGCCTCGAAAATCACGCTAGGCTCTTTCACCTCAATGGTGTGCCACACGCCCTTAGGTATTTGGCAACCATAGCGACCCTCTCTCGGGCATAGTTCCATGCGCTTCACTTCGCGATATCGTTTTCCCGTGGTCACATCCTGCGCATCCATACCTTGCTCAAATCCAGCAGCATCCTCCGCCTTTAAAGGAGATAGAATCGGGTCAATTTCCTCATAAAACACCTCATCGAGTCGTCCTTGCAAGCAAATCACCGTCTCGCTCGTATCTTCATGTCGATGAATAGGCACCACCGTCTCAGGCAGCACCGCATTCAGCATGCGCTGACTTGTGTCAGCCCCCGAAGTGCGAAGGTCAAAATTCTGTCTCAGCCGCGGATTCTCCGCCGCCTGCCCAAAGAGTGTGTCAAGAAAATCTTTATCGAAAATCATAGTTATGCTGCTTTATTAAGGTGAATCATTTCACAAGGAATAGGGTGGGGCACAGCCAATGTTCCACCGCTTTGTTAAGGCAAAGGTAAACAAATCCTAGCATAACCACGCACTGTCAAGCCATATAAAATGCGTTTATACCTTCACACGTCCCTTTCATGGCACACTAACTCTGAAACTGATTACTTTATGTGCTCGAAGGATTACGAGCACGAAATTAAGTAGCTCTGGGGGCGACGCGTCCCGCGTCGACGAAAGTAGAAAACGCTAATAATCAAGCAAAAAGAACCACGAAGCAAACAAATCAAACAAATCAAACGATTTTTTTTGAACACAGATTTCACTGATAATATAGATAAAGAAACGCACTATGCGCTGAGGGGACGATTTTCAACATTAATCTCCATTAATTATCCATTAATCTCCCATTAATGCTTTTTCAATACGCTACACTAGAGGTCAGTGGGGGGCGACGCGGCTCGCGTCGGCGCTAGTAGAAACGCAATAAAAAAACAAAGCCAAGAAGAGCTTCAATACCCCTCTTGGCTTTGCTTTTATTCTTTGATTTACAGACAGTTTTCAACCGATTTACATTACCTCTAGCGCCATTATTTGCGCCGACGCGAGCCGCGTCGCCCCCACCGACCTCTAGCGCTGAGCCCTCCGAGGCCAAAACAAATAGGTGCAAAACTGCACTACTGACTTGAGAAACTGCTTCATCAATTAATGCATATAGCCTCTTTGATGCTTTCTACAATGTAGTGTACATCTTCGTCCGTAACCCAAGGGCCAGCGGGCAAGCAGAAGCCCACTTTGAAGAGTTCTTCCTCAATGCCATTGGTATAGACAGGGGCATCAGCGTAAACGGGTTGCTTGTGCATAGGCTTCCACACGGGGCGGCACTCCACTTTCTTCGAGAGCATGAATACACGCAAAGCCTCTACGTTCTCGTTTGGCTGACAATCGGTTACGGCTGAATCCACTGCGTGAATTACGCCCGCAGCACCGCCCACGGCGGTCTTAATCACTTCTTTGTAGGCATTTTCTTGCCCTTTCACCTTCACGTCCTCATCGAGTGTAGCGGCGCAGAGCCAAAAGTTGGCATCGTAGCGTGGGTCGACGGGTTGTTTATGGATGTGCACGCCCGGAACGTCTTTAAGCAGTTCTTCGTAAAGTGCCTGCACGTGTTTGTGGTGAGCTATGTGGGCATCGAGCACCGTCATCTGTCCGCGGCCAATGCCAGCGCACACGTTACTCATGCGGTAGTTGTAGCCAATGGCCGAGTGCTGATAGTAGGGGTAAGCGTCGCGGGCTTGTGTGGCATACCACATGGCATTGTTGGCATCCTCTGCATTACGGCAAATCAATGCGCCGCCGCCCGAAGTGGTTATCATTTTGTTGCCATTGAACGACAACACGCCGTATTTGCCAAACGTGCCTAGCACCTGTCCATCAAAGCGCGATCCCATGCCTTCTGCAGCATCTTCCACCACGGGAATGCCATATTTATCGGCAATGGCCATAATTTCGTCAATGCGATAGGGCATACCGTAGAGAGCTACGGGGATGATAGCCTTAGGCAATTTCCCAGTCTTCTCCTTGCGGTCAAGAATAGCCTTTTCCAACAGAGCAGGATCCATATTCCAAGTCTCGCCCTCCGAACCCACAAACACAGGTTTTGCTCCTAGATAAGTAATCGGATGACTTGAAGCGCAGAACGTGAAACTTTGCACCAGCACTTCATCGCCCAGCCCTACACCGCAGCCAATCAGTGCTAAATGCACAGCAGCTGTGCCGGCGCTAAGACACACCACTTTGCGGTCGAGCGAATCTTTCTTCGAAACGTTGTTTACTAAAGTTTCCAAATCCTTTTCAAAGGCATTGACATTAGGCCCCATCGGCACTACCCAATTAGTGTCGAAAGCTTCTTTCACGTATTTCTGTTCCAACCCAGCCTCGCTCATGTGCGCTAGGCAAAGGTATATTGTTTTCCTTTCCATACTTAGATAATTTGTTTGTTCTTTTATGCTTTAAAATTTTTCTCCCATAAAGGATATTTTGAAACCGAGCATAGTGGCGAATATCATTTCAATATCCTTCAAGAAAGAGTAGTTTTCATAATAGTATTTGTTAAGCCTCACTTTATCGGGATAAATCACCGTGTCGTTATATTCCACAGCAATCTCTTGTGCCTCGCGTGTGTCGCCCTCCGCTTGTTTTTTTGCCACATAGGCGGAAATCATTTCATCCTCGAGGCGGTATTTCAACGTTGCCGGTCCGGTGATGCCTGGGCGCAGTTTTAGCACCTTGCGGTCATCGCCTTTCAATTTGTCGGCATAGCCCGGCACATCAGGACGTGGCCCAACGAACGACATATTGCCTATCAATACATCCCAAAGTTCGGGTAGTTCGTCAATCTTATAGTGTCGCAGTTTTGCCCCAAAAGGTGTGATGCGGCTATCGCCCGCCACGCTCACTGAAGAGCCCGAATGTTTCACCGTCATGGAGCGGAACTTATGGCAAGTAAACAACTTGCCATCCTTTCCCACCCGTTTTTGACAAAAGAAAGCCGGTCCGCCTGGCATCTTTCGATGTATCAAAAAGGCTACTATGGGGAATATCCACCAAATTAGAAGTAAGCCAAGGAGGGAGGCTATAATGTCAAAGAGTCTTTTGAAAATCATTCCTTTCTATTTTTCTCAAAAAAAATGGCTGCAAATAGGCCTTCAATTCATCATTTTTTTTCCAGTTTATCAGTATATGTCGTTTATCTGAAAGCCTTATATGCGATTTTCTTAATCCAAGCAGGACTCACCAACACACAAAACATCATGTAACCAAACACCGTCGCTCCAAAATCATATCCTAGTGTCTTGTTTATGATTTTTCTGTCGTGTAATTGTTTCTTTGCAAATGCCCAACCGTTGCGGCGTTTCTTGAACAACGAATTGGTAAAACGAAAACGCAAGACCACTTCCTGCAAGTTGGCATGTTTTGTTCCTTTCTTCATTCCATCTAACCAAAGCATAGTGTCTTGATTCTGCCTGTATTCGGGGCGGTACTTGCATCCAGACTTATCAAAAAAACTTTTTCTGAACATCACGGCGGGATGGGCATGTGGATTGCGCTTGGCAAAAAACTTATAGCAATCATTGGGCGTTTCTGGATAGATGATGGTTTTGCCTCTGCTCTCGCTATTCTCATCTATTTCCTCTATTGCTCCACCTACGACATCAATTTCTGGATGTTGCAGCAAATAAGCAATCTGCTTTTCACACCGCTCAGGCTTCGAGATGTCATCGGCATCCATTCGGGCTATATACTCATAACCTTCCTTAAAACAAACGTCAAGCAAGTCGTTCAACACGATAGCAAGCCCACGATTTTCTTTGAACCACTCTACACTTACACGTTCATCTTGCTCATATTGTTTCAGGCAGTCCTCTAAATCTTTACCAACATAACCATCCACACCAATATATAGATGAATGTTCTTGTAGGTTTGATTAAGAATACTGTCAAACGATAATTTTATATACGGAACTTTATCGTTCTTGTATACGGGTAGGATTACTGCTATTTTGTTCACTCTAATCAATTTCCGTGTAACAGACTTATGCTTTTCTCTCTTTAATTTTTGATAGAATCCAAATAGAACGATAACTACTATGTAGTAATAACCATCCGATGATTCGGGCTTTTAGGCTCATGTTGGTCTTGTCTATTGAATAATTTTTGTCTATCATATTACATAAATGCGACTTACATTTTTTAATCTCTATTAGATAAGTAGAGTATGAATGATTTAGTGCAAGTCGATTGGCTGAAACAGCTGACGCTGTTAAGAAGAATGCGTTGAGAGTATTTGCAAATTGGGAGTAAAGCCCCATCTCTGTAATTTTTCTTTTCATTTCGATGGCTGCTCCTCCCCAGGGATCGTCCAATTTTAAGTGTGATTGGCTATCCTCTCTTTGCACATAATTATAAATAGGCTTTTCTATGAATGCTACAGACTTTGCATGCCATAATACTTGAAAACTAAAAAGCGCTTCTTCTCCTATTTTATGATTTGTATATCTTATCGTGTTGTTTCGTAATACGTCAATTTTCGAAACTTTGCGCCACCCCCCCCAATCAATACGTCCAGTCATTTGCCTACGCAAAATTGTATCTTTAGAAAGCGTCTTATTATTCGACATAAAGTCTGTTTTTAACACATTTCCATTCTCGTCAACATTCTGAAGATTGATAAACACCACATCTTCATCGTGTCTAGCCAAGAGTTTAAAATAGTCTTTCTCTATGTAGTCATCAGAATCTATAAAAACGATATAATCACCTTCGGCAGCATCGATTCCTGTGTTTCGTGCAATGCCTGGTCCTTTGTTTTCTTGATGTATCACACGGATACGTTTATCCGTATTTGCATACTTTTGACAAATCTCCAAACTTTTGTCCGTTGATCCGTCATCAATAAGAATCATTTGCCAATCATCATGTGTTTGGTGCTGTACACTTTCAATGCAACGACTGATATAATTCTCTGCGTTATATACTGGGATTATAACTGAAATAGTAGAAACCATAAATGTCTATTAAAATTGTTTTTCAACTTTATAAATTGCAATAGCTACGAATTGGCTGATTTCAAGGTGCTTCCCTTTTCTTTTCTAAAGATGGATAACAATATTTGGGGAAGTTCTTCGAATTTATCAAACCAAATGACGTTTAGTCCTAGTTCAAACATCATGTTCTCTATTTCCCTACAATGTTCATCATTAACTGCTTTTACGGCTTCTCCTTGTAGTTTTTGACGTTTCAAAAATATATAATGTTGTGCTTTCCCTGCATTGATAGACCCTAGGTCCACATTTCTAGCCAAGTCCAACAATTTACGCTGGTTGGGGTCGGTCATAGAAAATCCGATAAAGAAACAAGTTGTTGTGTATAACGCATTTAGTTGTACCACATTAGCCCAATGATGCATCCGGCTATATAGCTTATGATATTCCCTTTCACTCAAAACGGGAATACCAGGAAGACTTTCATCTCGTGGTATAAATCCATGAACATGGTAAATAGTTTTAGAGTTGTTGAAAAAATCTATATCCTCATTATAAACGGATGTGAATTTACTTTTATCTGGTAATTCTGTTTCTATTAGGTCATCATAATTATAGGTAATCAGTTGCTTTACGCATTCGTCAGAAGCAATGGATGTAATAGTTCCCATTAGCTTAGACTTGCTTGTCTTATTCACGTTTTGATATAGGACTTCGCGAATCCTTTCCATCACTTCCTTTTGCGCTTCTTCCTCTATTGCTAATTCAGTTGTCTCGTCTGATTTTGTATCTTTATATTTTTCCCTTATCGCAGAATGATATCCATCCATAATGTACCTTCCTTCCACTATGGATGAATTTGCAAGAGAATTTGAGATAGCTTCAGAATTAGCTTCGTTTATATGCAAAAAAGGTTTGCCATCTTTTTGATTCAGTAAAGCCTTTAGCAATTGATCCCAACTAGGCAAATTTGCGTCCATCGACACTCCAGCACCCAAGAAGAGGGAAACCTTATTGGTGGAAACGTCTGACTTCGCTTTTTCTATTACAGAGTTGGAAGACGACTTAGCATCATCATTTGTTTTAGTTGGTTGTTCTTGTTCTCCCTTTAGTCTTCTCCTTAAATCGTCAAATGTCCATATTTCAATTTTCTTTGAAACGCTTTTGGATTTAGAAGAGTCTGAATCTAAAAGACCGCTTTCTTTGCAAATTATAATGAGTTTACTATCTTTCTCTTTCTCAATAGCATCTTTGTATGTGCATGCAATTCTTGCATACGTATCACGCCTAAGCAAATATTTTATTTCTATAAGAGTGCTTGTTCCTAAATTAAGGCTTTCACAACCATTCTCTAGATATATGTCTGCTATAAACCTACCGCTAGAATTAAGTTTGTAGTTAAACTCAATAGGTTCATTGTTTCCCAATGAACTATTTATGATTTTGAAGACTTCTTCTTCAAAATTCTTCGCAGATATTATTGTTGTGTTGTTCATTTCCAAAATGTTTTACAAGTATTTTTTTCTCTTCCTCCACACATAGTGTCCAAACTGAAAGAATGGAATCCACAAGGTTTCATTGGCATAAGGCAACATTAGTTGCAAATTGTGTTTCATTTGTAACCAACCTTTCTCTATTTTGTTCCGTCCGTGTTTTAATCCTAAAGATTTTCCGAAATTGCCACCCTTCATAATGCTCTCCAACAAACAATGACCAAGTTTGTTGTTAGGGGGACAAAGCATCACCTCTTTATTAATTTGAAACACTTGCTGCATCACATACATCACAGCGCCAACAAATTTCTTTAGACCTACGGAGCATAACACTTGATAAGCCTTACTTCGCTCTTCAAGGGTGGCGTGCTTCAGAATGAAATAGTAATCCATAAGTTGCCTTAATCCAATTCCCTCCTCAAAAATATGGCGGTTAATATGCACCATTGAATGGATAAGGTTAAAGTAGATAGTGGGGTAGGCAAATCCAACTTTTTCATCATAATGCGCAAATTGTTCTGATGCTTGCGAAGCAAAAAACGACTGAAGGCGCTTATCTAAAAGGGGATTATACATCCAACTGGGACGAAAATGTATCTCTACGGGTACATCACTAAAGAATTCTGCCGTTGCATGAACCAAATGAATATCATATATCTTAACGCCCTTTGAACGGATAAATGTCACAACATCATCACGTTCACCTTCCACCCAAAGATCAATGTCTCCACAACGACGACGTTTAGGATTAGGGTAAAGTAGGGCAACTCCTTGCCCCTTCAATACGCAGCTACGATATCCTCCATTCTTGAAAAAATCTGTAAGCTGTCGAGCACGATTATTGGTTAATTCATTGCGTCTTTCTAACTGCAAGGCATTCGCAACCCATTGAAGTTTAATTTTTTGATAATCTTCTATGCTGTTTGCATTTGGTTTTAACTTTGCAAAGCCATCAAGCAAAATTCCATCAATTGCTTGTTTTTGAGATTCAACAAATAAATTATAATAG
>CAVKKI010000124.1:0-7851 GCA_963656725.1 Oribacterium sp.
GGCGGTGTAGGCTCGCTCATCGCTTCCGTCACGTCGCACGCCATAGAGCTGAAAGTTTTCATCGCCAGCCGTGTCCTTCATATAAATCAACCGCTCGTTGTCGGTCCACATGTAGCCCGCCACGCTGCGTTCGGTTTCGTTCGTTAGTCTAAGGGCTTGTTCGTCGCTCTCATCCACTCGGCGCACAAACACGTTGAGACGCTCGTGGTAGGGAGCCATGTATGAAATGTATTTTCCATCGGGCGAAAGCTGATAGCCGGTTCGCTCGGAATTTCTGAAAAAGTCTTCTAATGTTATTTTACGTTGCGACATAAATCGTTGTGAATTTGTTATTTTGCAAATTTACCGAATTTCTATTGCAATTACGTCTGTCGTGGGTGAAAATCGTTTCTTCTAACTCACTTCTGAAAGCGTTTTAGCGATAATTAGGGCTGCTTTTTCTTCCTTTTTAAGCAATTTTGTGTAAGTTTGCAGTTCCATAGACTCCTTCTTTATATGCATACCCTCCTACTTCTCGTTACCACCTTCGTGGCAACGTCTCACTTCATGATGAGTTTGGTGATGTTCTATTTGGCCCGTCGAAGCGTGCAGTTCCTTTCGCAGGCTTGGATCATGTTGCTCATGTGCTTGCTCTATTGCGCCGGCTTAATTTTTATCTCATTCAATGAGGTAATTCCGCAACCGGGCATGCTCCATCCCATTCTCCTCATCTATTTATTGGCCTGTTCTTATTTGCTTAGCATTTACCCCTTAGGTCTTTGCATGCCTGGCTATTTGCAGTGGGGACGTATGTGGGGATACGCCGTGCCAGCCTTGGTGCTCATCTTCCTTTATGGTGTGGGTGCGGCTGCGGGCAGTAATTTAGCGAGCGTTTATTCTTTCGACGACATTCAAGAATATTTCCTTTCGGGCGACGTCATTCTTCGCATTCTTTCCTTGCTTCTTTCGGGATATTACATTGTGAATATATTCCGCCTTCCTCATCGATTGGTGCGCAAAATGCAACTTCCTAACGACTTAATAGCCTATGGCTCGGCATTAGGCATTGTGAGTCTGCTGTTTGTGGTTTTGTCCATCCGTTTCAGTGTGGTGTTGCTCATTGTGTATATGTTGCTCTTCACTGTGGTCAACATGTTCCTCTTCTTCCGCACGCTTCGTCCCACGGTGCGAGCCATTTCTTATCCTTCTTTCAAGCAGATTGCAAAACCGCCCACGAAGGAGGAAATTACACAGTCGGAGGAGGAAGATTTTAATGAGGCCAACCTTCATCGTTTCGAGGTGATGGAATATGTGATGCAGAAGGACCGTCCTTATCTCGATGCTACGTTTAATCGTGAACGTCTTTGCCGTTTGGCTGGCTTTAATCGCCACGTGGCTTTGCAAAGTCTTCGTTCGCAAGGCTACAACGACATTCACGAATACATCACTTGCTATCGTGTGGCTGAAATCAAACGGCGGGTTGAGAGCGGACAGATTACCGATGCGCGTCAGGTGGAAAATGTGGGTTTCCGCAGTGTGCGTACGGCCATCACCTCTTTCGAGCGTTATGAAGGAGTGGATTTGGAAAAACTGATTGCAAAATACAATTCCGAAAACAAGGTTAATCCAAAAGATCCTGAAGAAGGAACGGCTGAAACGACTCTTCCAAACGATTGATTTTTTAAAAGAAAGTTCGATTTTCTAAACTAAAATGTTTCTAGAATAAAAAAGCAACAGAATGCGCACATTCTGTTGCTTTTTCTCTGAGATGATGAATATCTTATTCGTTATCAATCGTGTTGTTCGGGTCTTCCGATCCCTCGCTCAGCAGGTCAGTTCCCCAGTGAGTAGAGGCTAAACGCTTTTCACGTTCCACCACTTCTTGCGCCTTTTTGGCGTAGATAATCATGCGAAGCGATTGTGAGTAGGAAACGTAGTTCCAAAGCCAGTTGAAAAGCACAATGAGTTTGTTGCGTACGCCTAGAATAGAGCGAAGGTGAACCACCAACCAAAGCACCCAAGCAAAGAAGCCACCAAACTTCATGCTGCTAAACTCTGCCACGGCGCGGTTACGGCCTACGGTGGCCATGGTGCCAAGGTTCTTGTAGTGGAAGGGCTTTAGCTCCTTGTCTGCTACTAATCGTTTTAAGTTTTTAGCCAAGTTATTACCTTGTTGAATGGCCACTTGCGCCAACTGTGGGTGTCCGCCGGGCCACTTGTCGTCGCCTTCGGGCATGATGCATTGGTCGCCAATGCAGAACACGTCTTCTAGTCCAGGCACACGGTTGAAGGCATCCACCACGATGCGCTTGCCGCGACCCAAATGTGAGGAGTCGAGATTGCCCACAGGTTGCGCAGCCACACCACTCACCCAAATAAAGGTGCGGGTGGCAATGCTGCTGCCGTCTTTCAACTGCACGTTGTTGTCTTTATAGTCGGTCACCATTTTGTTGAGCAACACGTTCACACCCATTGTGCGGAGGTATTTCTCCACTTTAAGACTAGACTCCTCGCTCATAGCTGCCAACAAACGTGGACCTGCTTCAATGAGGTAGATGTTCATCAACGAAGTGGGCAAGTCAGGATAATCTTTGGGTAGAACGAAATTCTTCATTTCACTCAGTGCACCTGCAATCTCCACACCTGTTGCGCCACCGCCCACAATCACAATGTTGAGCAATTCTTGGCGTTCTTTGTCGGTGGCGCAAGTCAGTGCGCGCTCAAAGTTGTCGAGCAGAGCGTTGCGCAAGCCCATCGCCTCGCTCACATTCTTCATAGGCATGGCGCGGTTGGCCACGTTTTGGTTGCCAAAGAAGTTGGTTGTGGCGCCAGCGGCTAGCACGAGGTAGTCGTACTTCACCTTACCAATGGACGTCTGAATTATTTTGTGTTCGGGGAAGATGGAGCGCACTTCTGCCATACGGAAGAAGAAGTTGTCGCGCTTCTGAAAAATTTTGCGGAAGGGGAAAGAAATGGAGCTTGGCTCAATACCGGCTGAAGCAATTTGGTAAATGAGGGGAGGAAACTGGTGATAGTTGTTACGGTCAATCAATACTACTTGAAAGTCGGACTTGCGCAATTTGTTTGCTAATTTAAGGCCGCCAAAGCCACCGCCAACAATCACTACTCTTTTTTTGTCGGTTTTGGGAAGATTGAAGCTCATAAATCTTTTTTAAACTTAGTGAAGTGTAGAGTTCTTAGTTAAGTGTGGATTTTTTAGTTCTACAAAGTTACGTTCAATCTTCCAAAATTCCTTATAATTGGACAATAATTCCACTCTTTGTTGTAAAATTTCTGAACAATCGGTGCAGAGTGTTATATGCAAGTTACAAACTTGTTACAATCCTTCGCGACCCTTTCTCTTGGCGCTAGTAAAGAAGCAGTCCGGCAATGCCGCAAAGCACCACCATAAACAGGGCGTTGAATTTGTACACGCCTATGCCGATGAGGGTGGAGAGGAAAAGAAAAACGCTCACGCCAAACTCCCAAGGCGTAGTATCGAGCGAGCCGAAATTTTCTGCTCGCATCAAAATGAGGGCTGCGGCGGCAATGAGGCCTGGCACGAGGGGCCGAAGCACCACCATGGCGCAGTTATAAAACGACTGATATTCCCGCTTTTCTTGCAATTTCGTGTAGAGCATTGTCCACAGACTGGAGGGAATGATTAAGCCTACTAACGACAACACGCTAGCGCACAAACTTCCCCACACGCCATAACGTGCAAAGGCAGAGGTGGCGCCTACCAACGTGGCCGTGTTAACGGCCGTTCCGCCGGGCAGTGCTCTGCAAAACACCATAAGATCGGCCATTTGGGCGGGGGTGAGCCAATGGTGCAAGGTGATTACTTCGTGTTCAAGTAGCGATTGCGCACTAGGTGTTCCGCCAATGCCTAAAAGTCCCACTTGAACGAAGCTGAGCAGAAGAAACAAAAATAGCATACTTCTTTATTTCCTATATTGAGATAGTGTACAGATCTTAACAACCAATAATTTATGACTTATCGTCATTGCCATAAACGAATGCTGCATAGAGTGCGGCAAGCACCACAAGCCCTAGAATGATGTAGGTGGGCGAAATGCCAATCACGCCAATAGCTATGGCCGCTCCAATGGGAATCCAAATGGTGCTGAGCGTGATGCTCGATTTTCTCCACAATTGCAAGCACGGCAAGGCCACTAATGCCACAATGGCGGGGCGCATGCCTCGCAGAAAGGCTTTCATCGCAGGCAAATCGCACAAACTGGTGAAAAAAGTGGAGAAAATAAGGAAGAGCAAGAGCGGAGGCAGCAGCATGCCGAGCAAGCAAGCCACACTGCCTTTCCACCCAAGAATTTGTCGCCCCAAGTAATTGGCCAAGTTCACGTTAAACACGCCGGGCATGGCTTGCACAATGGCCAAGTG
This sequence comes from Oribacterium sp., assembly GCA_963656725.1. Classification (GTDB taxonomy): domain Bacteria; phylum Bacteroidota; class Bacteroidia; order Bacteroidales; family Bacteroidaceae; genus Alloprevotella. The sequence continues at coordinate 4,381 of CAVKKI010000124.1, forward strand.
GCGGTTAAAGTCGTCCTCGCTCATCCATTGCTGTCTATCAACCACGGCCTTTTTAATAGGCACAATGGTGGCATAGCCGTCGCCAATGGTTAGGCCTCCAGATTGCAGAAATTGAATGAAAAGGGTGAGTGGAGTGGGTTGCAAAATGTGAAAGTTTTGAGAGAGTAAACAAACGATTGTAAGCGTTTCGCCTTTATACGTTGAAAGTATTGGCTGTTAGCGTAATTCGTTAACAACCAATACTTATTTATTTGTCTAAAAAAATCTTAGAAGGACTTTATTGGTGTTGCTCGCGATAGAGGTCGTTTACCGTTTTCACGGGATTGAAAGTCTCGAGAGGCACTTCCACAAACACGGTGTTCCAATCGCTCATGGCACCGTTCCACAAGCCAGGAAGTTCGAGCGCTTTGAGTTCTTTTCCGTCTTTGCTCTTGTGAGAAATGAAGCCCGTTTGGGGGTCAACATATTGCGGAAGGTTGAAGGGATGGCCTTCGTAGTCCTTGATAGCGCACACAAGGTCAACAGGATTGAAGTGAGTGCCTTTTTCAAACATAGCTTTCTTCTCGGCATCGTTCATGTCGATTTGCGAACTTTCCAAAATCTGCAGCGAGATGGTGCCGTCGGGATTATAGGCAAGGAACGGACCGCCACCGGGCTCGCCTACATTGCGCACCATGCCGCACACACGCATGGGGCGGTTGAGTTTTTTGCGCAAGTAAATGGCAAGTTCTGTGTCTTCTAGCATCTTCGTGCTGGGATTTTTCGTAAAGAGCTTCTTCTGCACAAACTGCAACATTTCGCGCAGTTCATCCATAGTGTATTTTCCGCTGTCGAGCTTGCGCAAGTAGGCAAAAGCTTGAGCTTGCAAGCTGACAAGCACACCGGCCAAGAGCTTCTTATAGTGCACCGTGCTGTCTTTCAAACGGTCGGGCACCACGTTGTCGATGTTTTTAATAAACACCACATCGGCGTCAATGTCATTGAGGTTCTCAATGAGCGCACCATGTCCGCCCGGACGGAACAACATTTTGCCATCGGCCGTGCGGAAGGGGGTGTTGTCGGGATTGGCTGCTACGGTGTCGGTGCTCGATTTTTGTTCGGAGAAGCTAACGCAATATTTCACGCCAAATTTCTCTTCATACTTCGGTGCCACTTCTTTCACCAAGGCTTCGAACAAGGGGCGATGTTCGGGCGACACTGTGAAGTGCACGTTCACCGTTCCGTCTTTCTCGCGTGCGTAGAGTGCGCCTTCCACCAAGTGTTCCTCTAAAGGAGTGCGGGCTCCTTCAGCGTAGTTGTGAAATTTGAGCAAACCCTTCGGCAAGGCTCCATAATTGAGTCCTTCCTTGCTCAGCATGGCTTTGGCCACTTCTTTTTGCTGGTTCGCCTCAATCAGTTTGTCAATATTTTTGCCATAAATTCGTTGGCAAGCTTTGTCTAAATCGTTGAAAAAGGCTGCGTTATGAATGTGGCTGAAGAATTTTTTCTCAAAATCGGTGGCTGGCTCCGTGCGTTCTGCGTCGACGTACGAGAAGATGTCTTTAAACATTCTACTGGCAGCGCCCGATGCAGGCACAAATTTCACCACTTTGTGGGCGGTGTCATCGGTGTAGCTTTTCCAAGCTTCAAGGTAGCCCGTAGCTTCTTCGGGACTAGGCACCACAATGCCTTTTTCCACACTAGCGGCAGCTGAAAGTTTGAGGTAAGGAAAACCCTTCTCAAAACATTCTAACTGCTTGTTAAGTTTTTCTTCACTTATGCCTTTTTGCGCCAATAGCGCCTTGTCAGTTTCTGTAATCATGCTTTGGTGTTTTTATAAAGTACACAACAAAGTTACAAAGAATTTATCATTCTCTGAAATAATTGTTCTTTACAATTTGTCTCGATAAGCCTCGATGACCTTTTCGGCTGTGCGAACGGCTTCTTCCAAGGGGAAGGGAAGTTCACCGCCAGCGGCGTTAAAGTGACCGCCTCCGTTGAAGAAATCTTCGGCCATTTTGTTGCACGGAAAGTCATCTACCGAGCGGAGCGACACTCTTACCACCTCGCGCTCCGTGTCTTCACGCAGCGAAATGCTCAAGCGCATGCCCTTCACCTGAAGGGGCATGTTTACCAATCCTTCTGCATCACCACGAATGAAGTTAAAGCGCTTCATCTCCTCACGCGTAAGGGTGAAGATGGAGGCTTTGTTGTCGGCATAGAAGTGGAGCTTTTCATAGAGAATGTAGCCCGTTAAGCGAATGCGGTTGACGGAGTAGTTATTAAATACGTTGCGATACACCTTGTCTTTGTCGAACCCCTTGGTCAAGAGCAAGGAGATGATTTCGTAAATTTCAGGTTCGCTCGAGTTGTAGGTGAAGCCGCCTGTGTCGGTCATCATGCCTGCGTAAAGGCAGATAGCTGCATTCTTGCTCAGTTCCTCAAATCCACCAAGCTGATAGATGAGGCGGAACACAATTTCGCAAGTGGCGCACATGTTGGGGAAGGAGATGACCTGCTTGGCAAAACTGCGGTCGGGCTCTTCGTGGTGGTCAATCAAGATGTGGTCGGCCTTGGCCTGCGACACCACCTTTTCCATCTCTTGCAAGCGACTCAGTCCGTTAAAGTCGAGGCAAAAAATGAGGTCGGCCTCGTTAATGATCTGTGTGGCCTTTGCCTCGTGTTTGTTATAAAATTGAATGGTTTGCGAGTTTGGCATCCAGCGCAAGAAGTCGGGGAAGGGGTTGGGCAACACAATGTTCACTTGTTTGCCTAGCGATTGCAGATAGTCTGCCCAAGCTAATGACGAACCTACGGCGTCGCCATCAGGGCCTCGATGGGCGCAAACCACAATGCGCTTGCTTTGCTTAATGGTTTCAACTAATGAAAAGAGTTCGCTGTTTGATAGTAGGTCTTTCATTGCGTGGGATAGATTATAAATTTTTCAAAATGTGTACTTCTTCCACAGGGTCGGCTGCTTTAAACACGGCAGAACCGGCCACGAGCACATCGGCGCCTGCTTCCACAAGCTGCTTACCTGTTGTGCGGTTCACTCCACCGTCAATTTCAATGAGGGCGTGCGATTGAGTGCGCTTAATGAGTTCTTTGAGTCGGCGTGTTTTGTCGAGCGAATGCTCAATGAATTTCTGTCCGCCAAAACCGGGGTTTACCGACATCAGCATAACGAGGTCTACGTCGCCAATAATTTCTTCAAGCACGCTCACAGGGGTGTGCGGATTGAGTGTCACGCCCGCCATCATGCCTTCGTCTTTAATTTGCTGAATCACACGGTGCAAGTGGGTGCATGCCTCGTAGTGTACGTTCATCACTTTGGCATTGAGTTTCTTAACCTCTTTCAAGAATTTTTCGGGACGTTCAATCATGAGGTGCACGTCGAGCGGTTTTTGCGCATGGCGAGCCATGGCCTCCATCACGGGGAAACCGAAAGATATGTTGGGCACGAACACACCGTCCATCACGTCGAGGTGATAC
>CAVKKI010000125.1:0-7797 GCA_963656725.1 Oribacterium sp.
TGCTTACACTCTTGAAAGGATTGATAATCAGCGCAGTGTAAGCAATTAGTGCAAGCAACAGCATTTGCTTGCACTAAACTTATAGGGAAGTAAAACGCAGAAAATTGCCAAACTTCCGGGGGCGACGCGTCCCGCGTCGGCGCAAGTAGAAACGCAAGAAGAATTGCTTTGATTGATTTTATAAAATATCCATCATTAACTTTAAAATATCTAAATCAAAAAAACACTACACTTTTCAAATAAAAGGTTGAAATGGTGCCACGTTTTGCAATCGTGCTAGTGCCGACGCGGGCCGCGTCGCCTCCAAAATCTACTAGCGTCACTACTAATCACTACTGGCTTAATAAGAAAAACTAGTGGCTCAATCGTTGTTCACTAGTGGCTTGATAAGAAAAACTACCCGCCTAATAGTGAAAACGTTTACCTATATATAATAGCGCATTCCCTACCTAAACAAAAAAATCACTAAGTCCATTTCACCCCGCTGGGGCACTTTGGCAAGTCACATACTCAGAACGTTAAAAATGCAGCCCTGTGTAAAAAAGTTGTTGATAAAGACGGAGATTTTATTTGTAATTCCAAGAAAAGTTGCTAACTTTGCAGCCCGAATGGTGTAGTGTATACCTACATCTCTGATACACAGCAAAAAAATAAAACAATATATAACAACAAAAAAATAAAACAATGCCTACTATTCAACAATTAGTAAGAAAGGGCAGAAACGTAGCAGCAGACAAGAGCAAGTCGCCTGCGTTGGATTCTTGCCCTCAGCGTCGTGGCGTTTGTGTGCGTGTTTACACCACCACACCTAAAAAGCCTAACTCAGCAATGCGTAAGGTAGCCCGTGTACGCTTGACCAACTCTAAGGAGGTGAACTCTTACATTCCCGGCGAAGGTCACAACTTGCAGGAGCACAGCATCGTGTTGGTTCGTGGCGGTCGTGTAAAGGACCTTCCTGGTGTACGTTATCACATCGTTCGCGGTACACTCGATACCGCCGGTGTTGCTAACCGCACTCAGCGCCGTTCAAAATACGGTGCAAAGCGTCCTAAGGCTGCTAAGAAGTAATTCTGCATCCGAATGGAAATTAAAGATGAATAGAATAGAGTGAATGTGTTGGGGAGTCGTTATATAAAAACTATATAATGCCTGCAACACATTTGCCCTTTATAATCATCAAAACATTTCCGTCCCCCCCCCAAAAAAAAGAAGCCTTCCGTACAGGCCCTCTAGCAAAGAGAAAGGTGCGGACACAATAAACAATTTAATTAACTTGGTTTGCAGCGGTTGAGTAAACAGGTTCAGCAGAATCTTGTTGAAGAACCCATTTGCAGCCCACACAAAACAAGTAACACTCACAATGAGAAAAGCTAAACCTAAGAAGCGTGTGATCCTTCCCGATCCCGTGTTCGGTGACCAAAAGGTGTCAAAGTTCGTAAATCACTTGATGTACGACGGTAAGAAAACCATCTCTTACGAAATCTTCTACAACGCCCTCAACCTCGTAGGCGAGAAGATGAAGGATCAAGAAAAGAGCGCTCTCGAAATCTGGAAGACCGCACTCGACAAAATCACGCCTCAGGTAGAAGTTAAGAGCCGCCGCATCGGTGGTGCCACTTTCCAAGTTCCTACCGAAATCCGCCCCGATCGCAAAGAGTCAGTTGCCATGAAAAACATGATTGCCTTCGCTCGCAAGCGTGGTGGCAAGACCATGGCCGACAAACTCTGCGCCGAGATTATGGATGCCTTCAACGAACAAGGTGGTGCCTTCAAGCGTAAAGAAGACATGCACCGCATGGCTGAGGCTAACCGCGCATTCGCACACTTCCGTTTCTAATTTTTATTGAGAATACACAACGATGGCAAAAGTCGATTTACATTTAACTCGCAACATCGGCATCATGGCTCACATCGATGCCGGTAAAACCACAACATCTGAGCGTATCCTGTTCTACACCGGTAAAACTCACAAAATCGGTGAGGTGCACGATGGTGGCGCCACAATGGACTGGATGGCACAAGAGCAAGAGCGTGGTATCACTATCACCTCTGCTGCAACCACTTGCTTCTGGAACTGGAACGGTAAGCAATACAAGCTCAACCTGATTGACACTCCGGGACACGTTGACTTCACCGCCGAGGTAGAACGTTCACTCCGTGTGCTCGATGGTGCTGTGGCTACTTACTGCGCAGTAGGTGGTGTAGAACCTCAATCTGAAACCGTGTGGCGTCAGGCCGACAAGTATAACGTTCCCCGTATCGGTTACGTTAACAAGATGGACCGCTCAGGTGCCGACTTCTATGAAGTAGTGCGCCAAATGAAGGCCATCCTCGGTGCTAATCCCTGCGTTATCTCAATTCCTATCGGTGCTGAAGAAAACTTCAAAGGTATCGTCGACCTCATTCAAATGAAGGCCATCTTCTGGCACGACGAAACCATGGGCGCTGAATATGAAGTTGACGACATCCCCGCCGAACTTCAAGCCGAAGCTCAAGAATGGCACGACAAAATGGTAGAAACCGCCGCTGAGTGCGACGAGGCTTTGATGGAGAAATTCTTCGAAGATCCCTCTTCTATCACTACCGAAGAAATCGTAGCCGCTATCCGCAAGGGTACCCTCGCTATGGACATCGTGCCCATGACCCAAGGTTCTTCATTCAAGAACAAGGGTGTGCAAACCTTGCTCGACTACGTATGTATGTTCTTGCCCTCACCCCTCGACACTCCCAACATCGTTGGTACGAACCCCGACACGGGCGAAGAGGAAGATCGCAAGCCCAGCGAAGACGAGCACACTTCAGCCCTCGCATTTAAGATTGCAACCGACCCCTACGTAGGTCGTCTCACCTTCTTCCGCGTTTACTCTGGTAAAATCGAAGCTGGTTCATACATCTACAACTCTCGCTCTACGAAGAAGGAACGCGTTTCTCGCCTCTTCCAAATGCACTCAAATCACCAAAACCCCGTTGAAGTTATCGGTGCTGGTGACATCGGCGCAGGCGTAGGTTTCAAAGACATCCACACTGGTGACACTCTTTGCGACGAAGACGCTCCCATCGTACTCGAGTCTATGGACTTCCCCGATCCCGTTATCGGTATCGCCGTTGAGCCTAAAACTCAGAAAGACCTCGACAAACTTTCACAAGGTCTTGCCAAGTTGGCTGAAGAAGACCCCACATTCACCGTTAAGACCGACGAGCAAAGCGGCCAGACCGTTATCTCAGGTATGGGTGAGCTCCACTTGGACATCATCATCGACCGTCTGAAGCGTGAATTCAAGGTTGAATGTAACCAAGGTAAGCCCCAGGTTAACTACAAAGAGGCTATTACCAAAACGGTTAACCTCCGCGAAGTTTACAAGAAGCAATCCGGTGGTCGTGGTAAGTTCGCCGACATCATCGTTAACGTGGGTCCTGTAGACGATGACTTCAAAGAAGGCGGTCTGCAGTTCATCAACAAGGTAACTGGTGGTAACATTCCTAAGGAATTCATCCCCTCCGTACAGAAGGGCTTTGAAAACGCCATGAAGAGCGGTGTGCTCGGTGGCTTCCCCTTGGATAGCCTCAAGGTAGAGTTGCTCGATGGTTCATTCCACCCCGTTGACTCCGACCAGTTGTCATTCGAAATCGCAGCTCTCCAAGCCTACAAGAACGCTTGCGCTCAAGCTGGTCCCGTGCTGATGGAGCCCATCATGAAGCTCGAGGTAGTTACTCCCGAAGAGAACATGGGTGACGTTATCGGCGACTTGAACAAGCGTCGTGGTCAGGTTGAAGGTATGGAAACTAGCCGCAGCGGTGCCCGCATCGTGAAGGCAATGGTTCCTCTGGCAGAAATGTTCGGTTACGTAACTGCTCTGCGTACCATCACCTCAGGTCGTGCTTCTAGCTCTATGCAGTACGATCACCACGCTCCCCTCTCTTCTAGCATCGCTCGCGAAGTGCTCGAAGAAATCAAGGGCCGCGTAGACCTCGTGAAGTAAGCTAACGCCAAGGGCTAGCCCCTAGCGCAAACTTCATTCATAAAAACATTTTGCTTTGATTGGTGGGTGGGATAACGAATGACTCTTATCCCACACCCCCAACAAAGTGTTTCATACAACAAACAAACTTACACATAAAATGAGTCAAAAAATCCGTATCAAGCTCAAGAGCTACGATCACACTCTCGTTGAAAAGTCAGCCGAGAAGATCGTGAAAAACGTGAAGGCTACAGGCGCTATCGTTAGCGGTCCTATCCCCCTTCCCACCCGCAAACGCATCATCACTGTAAACCGCTCAACCTTCGTTAACAAGAAGAGCCGCGAACAGTTCGAAATCTCTTCTTACAAGCGCCTTATCGACATCTACAGCTCAACCGCCAAGACTGTTGACGCTTTGATGAAGCTTGAATTGCCTTGCGGCGTAGAGGTTGAAATCAAGGTCTAGTACACCGCCGATTTCCCTTTAGCTCTAAAAGGATTCATACAAAACAAACCGAGAGAAAGCCTTGCGCTTTCCCTCGGTTTTCATTTTCCCGTTAGTTAAGGGTTGATACAAACTCTTAGCCTCAGTTCTATATGGTTGAAAGTTATTGTGTTGACGTTTACAGCGAACGGCCCGTCCGTTTTTCAAAGAGCGGATTAGCTCACTCGCTTGCGATATTCATTCGGCGTCATTCCCACCGCTCGTTTAAACATGCGGCTGAAATGCTGCGCATATTGAAAGCCTAAATTATAAGCCACTTGGCTAATGCTAAAAGTGGGGTCGAGAATGCGCTCCTTGCTAATCTCAATAATTTTTTGCTGAATATATTCTTGAGCCGTGCGCCCCGTTTCCTTCTTAATGAGGTCGCCAAAATAGTTGGGCGAAAGACAAAGCTCCGTGGCACAATATTTCACAGAGGGAAGCCCATTTTTTGCCGCATTGTTCCCTATGAAATAACGATCGAGCAATTGCTCAAAACGCGAAAGAATGTCGTTGTTCACATTCTCGCGAGTGATGAACTGCCGTTCGTAGAAACGCAAACAGTAGTCGAGCAACAACTCAATGTTTTTCGCAATCAATCGCTTGCTCAGCCGGTCGATGCTATGCTCAATCTCTTGCTGAATCTTGCTCAAACAATCCATAAACACAGCCCGTTCACGTTCTGAAAGATGAAGCGCCTCGTGCACCTCGTAAGAGAAGAAACTATATTCTTTAATGTGTCGGCCCAACGATGTGCCGTGAATTAAATCGGGGTGAAAGATTAACGCCCAACCTTTCGGCTGAAACGTTTTGCCGTCATCCACTCGGCCCACCACTTGTCCTGGAGCCAGTGCCACCACCGTGCCTTCCTGGTAGTCGTAGGTCTGTCGACCGTAAATCAAGTCGCCACACATCACCTCCTTTAAATATAAGGCGTAAAAGCCAAACACCTGACGCTCGTGGCGCAAAGGCCTGCTCTTTGAAAGGTCAATCACGCTCACCAAAGGGTTTAGCGTTTCCACCCCAAAAAGTTGGTTATACTCGTCGACGGTGTCGATATGTATCACAGAATTGCTATTCATAAAGATAGTTTATCGTTATTACGTTTGGTCTTTATTCTGTTGCGAAGATAGCGAATTTCTCACTATTTTCTACTTTCCTCCGTTATTTGGGGCATCATTCTTTGATAATGGGCATTCTTTCCCTTATAATTCTCCGTCTTGCAGAAAAAGTATTCACTCTTTTCCATAAAAAGAGAGGAAAGAAAGAAATGAGCATGAGGCTATTTCTTCTCAAAATGTTGATAATCCTTCCGATTTTTCCAACTTCCGCCCCAAGTAAATCCATGCTTTATGAATTCCTTATAACAAAGGTCGTTGGTGTCAATCTTATATTTAAAACTTTTCTTCCTGTTAGCATAAGCCTTGCCCGCCGCCGGACTCACCACTAACTCTCCGCTCTTTTTGCGCCACACATAAGGGTTGTAGAGTGTGTTAACGTCCACCGCCAGTCCCTTGCCGTGTTTCGAAGGGCGGCCCGAACTGGCAATTAATCGGAAGTTGAAACACGAGGTGTTGTTAGCCGCCATTGAGCGTTCATCATCGGCCTCATAATCGTCAATCAACACCATCCGTTCAATAGGGTAGTGCGCCTCATAAAGCTTACGAAAAATCTCCACCAAATCATTGGCAATTTCCGCAGCGCAAACCATTTCGCCCAATTGAGCTTCCCCTTGAGCGTTGCAATGAAGCAGGCGCAAGTAGCGAAGGCTAGAAAGCGGAAGTGTGCAGTTGGCCTTATACGACTTTCCCTTCATCCTTGCAAATAGAGTCTCGCTGATTGGCTCAATTGCAAAACACTTTTCCAATCCATAAGCCGCCACTTGCTCCTTGCTCACCACGCTTCCCGCCTTCCATTCGTGAAGCACGGTGGTGTCGGCGGCAGCGAGCGGGGGGGCGACGGCGCATTCCGCTTCGTGGCTAACGGACTGATTGCTCGCCTTGCTAGTGCATGAGCCGAACAACATACTGATGATTAATAAAGAAAGAGATTGAATGAATGGCATAGCAGAAAGGGGTGATAATTGATTATTTTGTCGTAAAATTACGTAATAATTAGCAGATACTTCTTTTCAATAAATCAAATTTATGTATGTTTGCACCATTTCAACTCTCTCACTGCCTCAATTTTAAGGCGGTAACATTACAAAACTAAACCCGACAACAATGAAGAATTCCTTAAAAATCACCCTTTCTCTCTTCGCCTTTCTCTTCTCCTTTTTCTCTGCATCCCAGTTAAGCGCTCAGCCGCAATCGTTCAGCTTCCAGATGCTCACACCCTCCTCTTTCGCCATTCTAACGGCCAATCAACCAGTGTTGCGAAAAGCGGCTAATGCCAAGGCAGCCAAACTGAGCGGTTGCCGAGCTTATAAAGGTAATATGTATCCCATTGTGAGCAGCAACACCAAGTGGCACAACATCGAGCTCTATAATTTCGACAAAAAAGAGTGGCTCACCGCTTGGCTTCTTAAGCCACAAAGCAAAGTGCTGAAGGTGGCCACGCTTAAGGAGTGTGTCATGCCGCCCGCTTATGTGGTTGAAACGCCCGACGGCTCGGTGGGCTGCGCTATTGAAGGCCCCGATGCACAATTTCAAACCCGTACAGAGGGCATCTATCACAGTCTTCCCTTTTGCGTGGGGCATCCCTCGGGTAGCGACAACTACACCTTGCAATTTCTTATAGCCGGCACGAACCCCAGCTACACTTATGCGCTCAACACTTCGTTTGTGGTGTCGAGGGTGCAAGACAAGAAACCCTCCGTCACTTTCGAGCGCGAAAAAGAAAACGGCCAAGTGAGCTACGAAATGCTCTACATCAACATCCCCCGCGACGTAGCCGATGAAGAGTTGGAGGCATACGTTCAAAACTATCTCACCACCTGTCCCGACAAAGAGTTTGCTAAAATTATGGATTGCCTTTTAGGTTCCGATGGCAAGGTGAAGAATGTAACCGTTTATTTTAAAGGAACCGACGGCAAGCGCTACGCTTATGAGTATGACGGAAGTGAAAACACAAAATGCGCCCACACTGTGTTTACTTGGCGATTTGTGGAGTAGAATTATAGTGTAAAAAAGTTTTTCTTATTTGTTGTAATTGTAAAAATAATTGTATTTTTGCAATTAATTCCAGTAAGAAAGTTCTTTTTTATGCGTCCAATAAATTGTAAAATAATTTATATGAGAGAAATTTTGATTGTTTGTCTTTGTGCATTTATTTTCAGCCTAGACGTATTTTCACAACAAATAGTTGAAACTGATTACTATTCGAACAATTCAACACTGGGTGGGGATGTTC
>CAVKKI010000126.1:0-7692 GCA_963656725.1 Oribacterium sp.
CGGCATATTCAAAGCGCACACCAAACTCAGAGCCATCGCCTAGCAATCGTTGAAAGCTGGGCATGTCTTGTGGCGTGGAGATGATGAGTATGTCGCGTATGCCAGCCAGCATTAACACGGAGATGGGGTAGTAGACCATCGGTTTGTCGAAGATGGGAATGAGCTGTTTGCTAATTCCTTTGGTGATGGGGTAGAGGCGGGTTCCGCTACCGCCGGCAAGAACTATTCCTTTCATGCGTATTTTGGGTGTCTGTGGAGAGGGTGAGTGTGTTGTTGGTTCGGTGCTTCGCATCGTGTCAACCTATTTTCACGTTTACAAAGGTAGTTCTTTTTGTTTAGATTGTTCCTTCTTTCTAATAATATTCTTCTTTTTAAGTCTTTTTTTGTTGGTTATGAGCGTTTACACTGCATTTTCTTTTTGAAAGAACGAAATTAAAGAACGGAAAAGTGACGTTTCTTATTCTCGGAAATTAGATTTCTATTTTGTATCAAATATCAAGAACTTTATACAATATTGGTACACAATGGTTGAATGCAATATTTGTAGGTATTAGGATTTGATGAAATTTTTTTGTGTCACAAGCGTGTCACAATCTCTTTTTTGCGTGTTTCATGACGAACATCCTCTGTTGCATCATCGGCTAAAGAATATTCGAATTTGCCTTTTCTTCGCTTATTAGCTTATATTGGGGCTATTTCAGTGAAGCGAAATAAAATTCTGACGATTATTCATTTTAATGTGCTTTAGATATGGAGAATTTGTGTAATTTTGCAGCGAGAAAGCAAAATAGGACAAATTCTGTCTGAATTGCGCTATGAATTACAGAGTATGCAGTCGGAACGTTTACCAAATTGGATTGAGGCGCAGATGATGCGCGGCCGTTACATCTTCAACAAAGAAGATGTAAAAGATCTTGGTTTGCAAAGCAATATAGACAGCCTTAATAGGGCTTTATATCGAGCACAAGAAAAAGGCATCATCATGTCGCCATGGCAGAACTTCTATGTGGCGATTCCTATGGAATATCGTCTAAAAGGAGAAGTACCGCCATCGTTCTATATTGATCAGCTCATGCGGTTTGTCGGCAGAGATTACTACGTATCGCTCTTGTCGGCTGCCATGCTTAATGGTGCCGGGCATCAGCGGGCGATGGTGTTTCAAGTCACGGTGCAGGGTAAGCAAGTACGTTCGGCCGTGAAAAACGGGACATTGCTGGATTTCAATCTTAGAAAAGATATTCCTTGGGCCTATATTAATAAGGTGAAGGTGCAAACGGGTTACATGAATGTCAGTTGTCCAGAGTTGACAGCCCTCGACCTTGTCTGTCAAGAAGAAAAGGTGGGAGGACTGAGCCGTGTAGCGGAAGTCCTTATAGAATTGGCTGAACGTATGAAGTGGGATGAGAGCAAGTTGACATTGCTCGGTTATTTCAAAGCTCCCGTTGTGCAACGATTAGGCTATCTGCTTGATTTGATAGAGGAATCTGAGCTTGCCGATGGCCTTATTCGATTGGCAAAGCAAGCCGGAAAGATTGTGCGTAAAGTACGCTTGAAGCAGTCGAAACCCGAAACTGAGGATATGGAAATCGACAAAAAATGGAAAATCATCATTAATCAGGAAATAGAAACAGACGAGATATGATACCAGAATTTTACATTCAGCAGTGGAAGGAGCAAGCGCCTTGGGTGGAGTCATATATGGTGGAACAAGATATGATTATCTGCCGAGCACTCATCAGCATCTTTAGCGACGAGTTTCTTGCTTCGCAGTTGGCATTCCGTGGAGGTACTGCCTTACACAAGCTATACCTCGCTCCACAACCACGATATAGTGAGGACATTGACTTAGTTCAGATTGAATCTGGCCCGATCAAGCCAATCATGTACCGTTTAGGCGAAGTGCTCGACTGGCTTCCCGATAGAGTGACGAAGCAGAAGAGATATAACAACACCATGCTATTCCGCGTAGAGTCGGAAGTGGCACCTGTGGTGCAGATACGCCTAAAGGTAGAAATCAACTGCTTTGAGCATTTCAATGTGCTTGGTCTGGAGAAGGTTCCGTTTCACATGGAGAATTCGTGGTTCACAGGCGAAGCCAATTTGACTACCTATAAGTTTGAGGAGTTGCTCGGTACCAAGTTGCGTGCGCTTTATCAACGCAAAAAAGGCCGCGATCTCTTCGACCTCTACGTTGCCCTACAAAAGAGAGACGTGAATGTAGAGCAGGTGATGCAGTGCTACAAGAAATATATGGAGTTTGTAGTTGGTAAGGCACCTTCCTACAAGCAGTTCGTAAACAACATGCAGGAGAAAATGGCTGATCCGGAATTCACCAGCGATATGCAAGCACTCTTGCGCCCTGAAATGTCGTTTAACCCAGTAGAAGTCTATCCGTTGATTTACGACACATTCATAGATAGGATGGAAGGGAAAAGAGATTAGGCTCCCAAAAAGCAAACACTTCGTTTTGCAGACTTGCTATGGGCAAGCGGTGCAAAACGAAGTGCTTTTATCGGGTAGACAATATATAATAGGTGTCTACCTCTTTTAAACGATGTGTCGCCTTTTTATTTGATGGCGTTTGTAATCAAGATGGTGATGCTCGTCACAACAGAGGCAACAGAGAGCCAAGTGGCGATGCTTCTTACGGAGTTGTCGTTGTTGGTAGATTGTCCCATTTTTACCTTATTGGGCTCAACATAAACGATGTCGTTTTGCTGAAGGTTGTAGACGGGAGAATTGAAGAGGTCTTTCGAACGAAGGTCAACATAATAGGTTTTGCTGACACTGCCTTCTTGACGAATTACCTTCACGCAGTCGCGACGTCCGGTGATGTTAAGGTCGCCAGCTCGGCCAATGGCTTCGAGAATGGTGAGGTTGTCGCGAGTAATTTCTTGTTGTCCGGGACGAGCTACGTCGCCCAAAATAGTAACAAACTGATTGTAAGCTGCCAAAGTAATCACAGCGTCGTTGATAACGCCTTCACGATATTTGGCTTGAATGCGTGCGGCTGCTTCCGAGCGGGTAAGTCCGCCAATCTCAATGCGTCCGATGCCGGGAAGGTCCACGTTGCCATTTTCGTCGATGGTGTAGCGAAGGTTGTCGGCATTCTGCGTGCTAGAAGTGTTAGATCCCGGATTGATGTTGTAGCGCATGGCCAATTCGGGGGTGGTGGCACTAGTCACGACGATACCTATTTTATCTCCTGGCACGAGCTTCAAGGCTCTTACGCTCTGGGTGGTCACTTCTTCATTGGGTTGTATGTCTTGAATGTAGGCTACTTTCTCTCTTGTTTTGCAAGATGCAATGGCGAGAACGGCTACTAACAGGCAAAGGATATTTTTCTTCATTTCGGTTCTGAGTGTTGTGAAAGGGCGGTAAACACAAGCTAGGTTGTGTGTGCTTTTGAGTGTTGCTTTGTGTGAATAATGGTGCAAAGATAATGTAATGTGAGTGAAAGACAAAGTAAATGTTATAAAATCTTTTCCCTTTTTGTTACAATGTACTCTTCTTCTTTGCAATCTTTGCTTTTCGTTCTACCAGTGTGTTCATAGAAAAGCGAAATCGCACCTTTTCTTTCGAGAATAGAGATGCTGATTTCGCTTGTTTTTATGCACTATATAATAAAGGAGTGGTTTACTCGGCTTTGTCTTCGCTCACGTCTTCTTTGATAAAGTCGAGCAGCATGTGCACGGCTTCGCTAGTGGCGGCGGCGAGGTTTTTGTCGCGACCGTTGTCTTTTTCAATCATGCGGGTAACGATTTTGTCGGCATTGCCCACGGCAATCCAAATGGTGCCTACAATCACGCCCGACTTTCCCCCATCGGGGCCGCCAGGACCAGCGTAACCGCTGATGGCTACGGCATAGTCGGTGCCGAAAAGCTTGTTTGTGCCAATCACCATTTGGCGCACCACGTCTTCGCAAACGGGGGTTTGTTCCTCAATCACTTTGGGGTCAACGCCCAAAAGGTTTTCTTTCACTTCGTTGGCGTAGCACACAAGGCCGCCTTTGTAGTAGTTTGAACTGCCAGGAACGGCGGTGATGACGCTAGCAATGCGTCCGGCGGTGCAACTTTCGGCTGTGGCGAGCGTTTTGCTTTCGCGCCACATAATTTCGTTGATTTCCTTGCTTACAAGTTTGAGGTCTAATTCCATTGTATGTATTATTCTTTATTTTGTTTTCTTCGTTAATTAAAGGATGGTTCGCGAGTAGGCGGGTTTGTCGATGGAGCAGAAATCCTTGTCGAGGTATTTAAAGTAACCCGTAATGGCTATCATGGCCGCATTGTCGGTGGTGTAGCTGAAACGGGGAATGTAGATGTTCCACCCCTTCTTTTCGGCTCTTTCTTTAAAGGCGTTGCGAAGTCCGGTGTTGGCAGAAACACCACCCGAAAGGGCCACGTGCTTAATGCCCGTTTCTTTCACAGCCTTGTCGAGTTTTTTCATCAGTATGTCTACGATGGTTTTCTCGAGCGATGCGGCTAGGTCTTCCTTATGGTGCTCAATAAAGTCGGGGTCTTCCTTAATTTGGTCTCGAAGGAAGTAAAGGAAAGAGGTCTTTAATCCAGAAAAACTGTAATTCAAGCCCGCAATGTTGGGTTTGGCGAATTGATAAGCCTTTGGGTCGCCTTGTCGGGCCAACTTGTCGATGATAGGGCCGCCGGGGTAGCCAAATCCCATCACCTTCGAGCATTTGTCCATGGCTTCGCCTGCTGCGTCGTCAATGGTTTGGCCGAGCACCTCTAGTTGGTTATAAGCGTTCACTTTCACAATTTGTGAATTGCCACCGCTCACGAGAAGGCAGAGGAAGGGGTAGGGGGGCATTTGGTGGTCGTCGTCGGCGGTGCGGATGAAGTGGGCCAAAATGTGCCCTTGCAAGTGGTTGGCTTCGATGAGGGGAATGCCCAAAGCAGTGGCTAATCCCTTGGCGAACGACACGCCCACTAAGAGTGAACCCATCAGTCCGGGGCCTAGTGTGACGGCAATGGCTGAGAGCTCTTCTTTCGTCACTCCAGCTTGCTTTAGGGCTTGGTCCACCACGGGCACAATGTTTTGTTGGTGGGCTCGTGAGGCCAATTCGGGCACCACTCCGCCATAGGCTTTGTGCACGGCTTGACTGGCTGTGACGTTGCTCAGCAAAATGCCGTCGCGCAACACAGCGGCCGAGGTGTCGTCGCAACTCGACTCTATGGCTAATATGGTGATTGTTTCTTTTGGTTCCATATAAATGAATAAGGAAATATCTCTGATTGGGATTAGTAGGTAAGAATTTCCAATCCGTTTTCAGTCATCAAGAAGGTGTGCTCCCATTGGGCAGAGGGCAGTTCGTCTTCCGTTACTACGGTCCAGCCATCTTCTTCGTCAATAAACACGTCGCGCTGTCCCATGTTAATCATCGGTTCGATGGTGAACACCATGCCAGGCACGAGGAGCATGCCGTGGCGGTGAGTGTTGTAGTGATCCACTTCGGGTTCTTCGTGAAATTCCAATCCCACGCCGTGTCCGCAAAGTTCTCTAACCACGCTGTAGCCGTTTTTCTTGGCATGTTTTTCAATGGCCTTGCCTACGTCGCCAATAAAACCCCAAGGTTTGGCAGCTTCAGCGCCGATGTTCAGGCATTCTTTGGTTACGCGCACTAGCTTTTCCTTTTCGGGCGTGGTTTTACCAATGATAAACATGCGCGAGGCGTCGCTATAATATCCGTCGAGAATGGTGCTGACGTCCACGTTGATGATGTCGCCTTCTTCTAGAATTTCATATTCTGAGGGAATGCCGTGGCACACCACCTCGTTGATGCTTGTGCACACGCTCTTGGGGAAGCCTTCGTAATTGAGAGGGGCGGGAATGGCGCCGTGGTCGGTGGTGTAATCGTAGACGATTTTGTCGATTTCTGCCGTGCTCATGCCCTCGTGTATTTCCTTTTCAATCAAATCGAGCACACCCGTGTTCACTACGCATGAGCGCTTAATGCCTTCAATCTGTTCGGGAGTTTTAATGAGGTTGCGGGTAGGAACTAATTCGCCACGATTTTGAAAACTAAGTATATGTTTGTCGAAATCTGTAGGTTCTTGCCCTTTCGGCACGTACCAATTTCTTTTTATTCTTTTCAACATATTCGATTTTCGTGTTGTGTGAAGTGGTTGAAAAAGGAGCGTTTTGTGTCCACTTCGCAGCTATTGCGTTGCAAAGTTAGTGTAAGGTGATTGAAAAGCAAAATGAAAGTTCAAAAAACTCGTTGTTTTACCTATTATTGGGGATGGCTCTTTCTTTAAGAGCTATTTAATAAATTACTTTTCTTAAACGTTTTGTCGCGGTGGTTTTTGTGTTTCGATTTTTTCGTAATGAATGCGTTTATTACCAAGGGCGGGATGGAAGAACTGTGTATTATAGGGGATGTTTTTGATAAACTTGCTTAGGTTGATATATTGAATAAAATTAACAAAAAACTTGCTGATTAATTTATTGAGACGTCGTTGAACGAAAAAATCTCATTAGGAAACTTGAAACAGCGCCTTTTCTATCACAGAAAAGTTACATATCGTAATTGTTGTTACTTGCACTAATTGCTTGCACCGTCATTGATTATCAATTGTTTCGCTAGTGTAAGCAGCACATTCTGTTGCTTGCACTCGCTTGCACTATTTCAAGGGTTGCTTGCACTGCATAATTATTCATTTCAATTGCATAATTATGCATTTTCTCTCTTCAAAAGTTTATATAAACGTTTATACAAAATGAAGTGGTGAGTGCAAGCAAATAGTGTAAGAACGGGAAGTGAGTGTAAGCAATATAAATTGCTGCTTACACTAATGAAACGGCTGATAATCAGTGCGAGTGTAAGCAAAAGTGCAAGTAACAGCATTTGCTGCAATTAAACTTACAGGGGGAGGTGCGTAAGCTGTTTTTCCTTCTTTCGAGTTTATATAACCATTTATATTTTTTCTCTTCCACGAAAGTGAATAATTATTCACTTTTTCTTCACTCACAGAATTGATTAAAATGCAAATAAAAGTCTACAAACACAAAATAACATTGCGATTAGTTTGACAAAAAAGAGTCTCAAATAGTGTTTCCAGAAGTGGCTTAATAGTTTTTACTACCCGCCGATTAGTGTTTAACTAGTGGCTTAATAGTTTTTCGTAGTGGCTTGATAGGAAATGCTTGTTCGGGGAAAAATATTTGCTATAAATGGAGTATATATACGTAATGTGTAAGGTGTTATTCCTCTTCATCCTTTATTTCGTAACGTTATAGAGTGGTTCTGATAATTCTGAAAAAATGCACACTCTCGGGAGTGTTTTTTTGAAAGTAAATAAGGGATTATAATGGGCTATGTGACCGAATTTATTTTCAAAAAGAGCTTCCGAGAGCGTGCAATTTACAATTAATCAGAATAACTAGAAACAGCCTTAATAATTGGTTATCAACAGATGTGTTACTTTCTTGTCGTTTCGGTTCATAAAGCTAACAAGATATTCTTTGTCAAACGTTCGGATATTGATACCTTCCTTATTATAGAGGTTGTAAATGAAGTCGGTGTATTTGATAATCATCATCCATTTGGCGGGACAAACATTAATCATGTAATTAGCCAGCCGTTTTTATCTTCCTTGGTAAAGGCGTTTTGAGCGTATGTGCTAAACTCACTATCGTAGGGAGGATCAAGAAAAACGAAATCGTCCTTAGCAGGTT
>CAVKKI010000127.1:0-3280 GCA_963656725.1 Oribacterium sp.
AGCCACATATTCAAACAATAATGAAGAGTAGAATGCTCGGGGCTGTGAATGAAGATAAGCAATGTTATCATCAACTTTTTGCATATCCTCATAGTGCTCTTCATAGAACTTTCGTGCCCACTTTTTTACAAATGGAATGTATAATAAAGGCTGAAATAACTTTACGATAACACCCTTTTTATAACATAAATGAAAAACAAACAATACAACAATCAAGATTACAGCAAAAGCAATAAAAAGTCCCCATAAAAAAGGAGTCATCTTTTGCGTATAGACCACAGCAAATAAAACAGCGGCTGAGCTCCACAGGCAAATATGAGAAAGAATATGCATCATAGAATAAAGCACTACGGAAGACATGGCACGAGGCACGCCTATGTAAGAGCTCAGTTCCATCACACGATAGGGCCCTCCACCAAAGCCAAACGGAGTGGTGTAGCTAAAAGCAAAGCCTGAGACTGTTAATTTGTAGGCATGTCGATAAGAAAGATGCTTGCTATGAGTGCCACTGTTCACAATGATTTGGAATGCCCATGCATTAAACGCATAAACAAAGACCCAAACGCCAATCACAGCTGGAAGATACAAGCCAGCACGCAGTAGGTGTTGATAGATTTGGCTATAATCCACATCAAACGTACATAGCATCACTACGATAGCAGCAATGCCAAACAATAAAAAGAGGTTGCGATATAATGGTTTCACGTGTTGAACTTATAATCTGTTAGTAGTTCGACAAATTAGCGGTAACGCGCTTACAAAGATTTTCATGTTTGCTTCGCATATAGAAAAATAGAACATTCATAATGGTTACCTCAAATACGAAGTAAATCCATGGCAATCCAATTAGTACGGATATGTAAAGTACAATAGCTCGTGTGTTGAACGTAAGAATATTGGCATATTTGATGAGTGGTAAACTTCCTCTACGAAAATCATTGATTAGATTAACAGGAAGGGGTTGTTGAGCATAGGCTAGGCTTAATTTATGTCGAAGAACTTGGAAATGAGGCGTCATCTTTTCTTGCGACCTCGTGTAATTACGATAGAAGAAGAGAAAAACCATCCACATTCCGTCTCGTTTAAAACTTAGTTCTTTTAACTCCGTTGTTAGTTTTTCTGAATGATCAAGTTCACTTCCAGACTTTCCCTTAATAAAAAAGAGATGAATGTTTCGATAATAATCAGCTAAAGCGCATTGTTTTCCATGAAAAACAAGGCCTGATAAAGCTGCAAGTAACCAAATTATAACACCCCATTTAATATCAGTAAAAGGAATGCAGGTGTTTTGCAGCCGAAGACAAATAGCGGCATAAATGGTAAAGAACCACACGTCGCCAGCGAATCCATCAAGAATTCTTCCCCAACGTGTTTTTTTTCCAGTCATTCGAGCTAGTTGTCCATCGGCACTATCATAAAGATTGGCCCATACCAACAAGAACACCCCAATAAGGTTATGAAGAAAGTCAGGGTAATAAAACATCACACCAGCAGCCACTCCGAGAATGATGCTTAAAATTGTCACCACATTCGGATGAACATTAAAATGGTTGAAAAACTTTGCCCAAAGTAATCCTAAGGGACGAGTGAAATGTATGTCGAGCCACTCCTCTGTATCTTGCGACTTGAAGGTTGCTGCGAGCTGCGTTGTGGGTTGATTCGTTGACATTATAGTTTTAAAGGTTATCTCACCAAATATTTTATTTTTAATAGACTTTATCTAGTCTGCCCATGGCTAGTTCTTGAGAAAATCCATAAATCTTTGCGCAATAGCCTTAGAGGCTTCTTTGCGACAAGAAGAGAAGCTAGGCCAATCGTTAAAATCAATAACAAGGCAATCGCCATTAGGCATTACGATGGCATCTCCGCCATAAACCAAATACCCTGTAAGACGTGCCATTTTCTCTGTTTGCGCTTTCAGTCGTTCTTTATCGTAAATGATATTTTGGGGAAGTCCATTTACTGTTTCATTACCAAACTTGGAAAAAGTTGAATCTTTTGTAGGATAGAAGGTTTCAAAAAAATTTTGACCCTCTACACCATAGAATTTTATCAAATCGCCTTCTATATGTTGCTCAGCAATCAAACTTTTCACACCACGCGCTTGAAACGAAGATAAGATACTTTGAAGTTCTTGCTCAGTTTTAGCGAAACACACATCGTCTTTTTGCTGTGCGCAACAATCTGTTCTTTTTATCCATACGGGAAGCGTGGGATGGAAATCTTTTAAATAATCTGCATTGCCAAGTTCAAAGAATGGAATGTCTAAATTTTCTTCTTTAAACAATTTAGCGATGCGAGCTCTGCTCATGTTTAGCAAGCTTCGAGCTGAGTTTATCACGACCAAACCACGATGTTCTTCCTCCCAGGCCAATTCTGTCAGTACTTTTTCATCACGAGCCATCGAAAAGACAGCGTCAAACTCCGACAAATCTACGGCTATAAACAGATCCTCATTTATAATAGAAACATCTAGCCTTTTCCGACTAAGTTTCGAAGCTACTGCTTGAAAGATGGCCGTATCTCTATCCACCGAATTCGGACTAAAACGAGGTGAACGCCCAATGCCTAATATCTTCAGCATAGCCCTTCTCCTTTCAAAAAAGCCTCAGCTTTGCTAATATCATTGGCATGATCAACATCCAATATTTTGGAGAATTTAAAGGCCTTCAAGGCCAAACCATCTTCAATTAAGGCACGTTGAAAATTCCGCATTCTACTTTTTCCTTGTTCTAGACAATGCCTTAATGTTGCAAGAGCTTTCTCGTCTAAACAATAAATGCCGCCAGAAATGTAGGAACAATCATTTTGTTCGTCGAAAAAGCCTGTAATCCTCATTTCTTCATCTGTGCCAACATACAGAGGTTTTTCATCGTCAATGAAGTCTGTCACCGCCATGCAACCGTCCCATTTGCTTTCCTTAAAGTAGGTGATATAACGCGAGAAATCCTCTTCATTAAAAATGGTATCAACTGTGGTTAGGCAAAACCGGCCTTCGCCCAAAAGTGGAGCTAATTCAGCAAAGCTATGCATAGAGCTAGGTGTGTTTTTCACCACCATGCGGATATCATCACCTTGTCCTTTTTCCTTTAAATGCTGAATGTGTTGTTCAGTAAGCGGATTGAGTGTATTTACAATAATATCTATTTCGGTCGCTCCATTTTGACGAAAAATGCGGATTAACCTATCAATCATAGATTCTCCAGCTATTTTCACCAAGGGTTTAGGCAAAGCCACTCCCTCTTGTTGTAGTCGGGAGCCCTCGCCTGCAGCTATAATG
>CAVKKI010000127.1:3290-7692 GCA_963656725.1 Oribacterium sp.
ATTTATTTTCGTATATTATGCGGTAGTTAAACGATGCGATTTGACAGAAATAAATTCCCGTTATACTTCGTTTAACCCTATTACAAATCTTTTTAAACGTTATCTTTCTTTCCTTTCTTGATAGATTTTAGGCAAAGGGTTGGCATGCGATTTTTCATAACTTTGACGATTTCTAAAAATGTCAATCGCTGCATAAATAGCTTCTCGGAACGAATCGGGATGCGCTATACCTCGTCCTGCGATATCATAGGCGGTGCCATGATCGGGAGAAGTACGTACCAAAGGAAGTCCTGCTGTAAAATTCACGCCATTATCCATGGATAAAGCTTTGAAAGGAGTGAGTCCCTGGTCATGATACATAGCCAAGATGCCATCAAAATGCTTATAGAGTGCTGCGCCAAAAAATCCATCAGCAGCATAAGGGCCATAGCAAGGCATACCTGCTTCTGCGAGCGACTTAATCGCTGGCGCAATCATTTCGTTTTCTTCAGAGCCCAACACGCCGTTGTCTCCTGCGTGGGGATTTAATGCCAACACTGCCACTCTCGGAGCAGAAATATTGAAATCCTTCATTAACGTTTCATATAACGCCTTAATCTTTTGTTCTACGCGTTCTTGATTGATAGCAAATGCCACTTCGGATATGGGTAAATGTGTGGTTACAAGAGCCACCCGCATAAGATTATTGCATAACACCATTAGAGGCTCATTGACATTGCCAAAGCGATTTTGCAAATACTCAGTGTGACCTACAAAGCGGAAGTTTGTGCTTTGAATGCTAGCTTTATTGATAGGAGCAGTAATAAGCACATCAATATCGCCCGTTTTATAAGCTTCCACTGCCTGCTCTAACGATTCATAAGCCGCATGACCAGCCTCAGCGCTCTGCACACCAAAGTCTACTGGCACATCCTCATCAGAAAGATTCACAAAATTGAGTTTTCCCGGAACTGCTTCTTCGGGCGAATGAATGAAATGAAACGACACATTGTTCATTTCAAGAGCTCTACGATGATAATTCGCAATTTTCTGATGTCCAAAAATAATGGGAATGCAAATGTCATACATCAATGAATCAGAGAATGTTTTTAAAATTAGTTCATACCCCACTCCATTGGTGTCGCCCTGACTTATCCCTACTCGAACAAGAGTAGAAGTCTCTGCTGTCACCTCACGTTTTTCTATGTTTGTATTATTATTTGTCATGGACTTGCTATTGTATTTAGAATTAATCTTGCTTACGATTTAATAAATCGAGCAACCTTCTTTTCTTTCCTTTATTTTATTTTCCTTTTCTTCCTCTTGCTTGGCCGTACTTAGAAGGCCACAAGCGGCAAAAATGTCCTGCCCACGTGAGGCACGAATTGTGGTAAACAAGCCGCGGCTAGTAAGATAATCTCTAAAGGCCACCATTCGTTTTTCGTCAACGCCTTGCAAAGGGGTGTCAGGTATGGAGTGAAAACGTATCAAATTGACACGACAATCCAATCCTTGAAGTAAACGAATAAGAGCATCTGCATGTTTTCGACTATCATTTACTCCATCGAAAACAATATACTCAAAAGAAAGCCGACGCTGATGCGAGATTTCAGAACTGCGATTTGCATGAATAGACTTGCGAAAACAATCGTATTGCTTCAAAATGCTTACAACATCCACTATGCTAAGCGCCTTCTCTGCGGGCATAAGCTGCGCACGCTCTTCGGGGATGGGATGATGCAAACTAATGGCTAAGTGGCATTGGCTTTCTTCAATAAAACGCGTTAGTCCCTTAGCAAGACCTACACTCGAAACGGTGATACGCTTCGGACTCCAAGCCCATCCCCAATTAGCAGTAAGCACCTCCGTAGCACGCAACACATTGTCTAGGTTATCAAATGGTTCCCCTTGTCCCATAAACACCACGTTTGTCAGTGTGTCTACCTCGGGCAAAGAATAAATTTGATTTAAAATATCGGTAGCTGACAAGGAGTTAACATATCCCTGACGTCCCGTCATACAGAAAGAACATCCCATTTTGCAACCGACCTGCGAACTTACGCACAATGTTGCTCGTTCACCATCAGGAATGTAGACGGTTTCGATAAAATCTCCTTTTTGAGTGGTGTATAAATACTTCACCGTGCCATCCACCGAACGTTGTTCCGTTACAGGTTTTGTGCCACCAATGCAATAACGGGTTTGAAGTTTCTGACGAGCCTCTTTTGAAAGGTTCTGCATTAGAGATATATCAGTCACATGCTTCTTGTAAATCCAATCAGCCATTTGTTTTCCGACAAACGGTTTCAGCCCCATTTGCACGGCAACATCTTTCAATTCTGCCTCGGTCTTTCCTAATAAAGGGATTAATTCAATCAAAATAAATATGAATTAAATGGTCTTAGTAATAATGAGATTTTACAGGAGTAAACATTAGCCTAACACACAGA
Source organism: Oribacterium sp. (assembly GCA_963656725.1). Taxonomy (GTDB): domain Bacteria; phylum Bacteroidota; class Bacteroidia; order Bacteroidales; family Bacteroidaceae; genus Alloprevotella. Next base: position 5,720 of record CAVKKI010000127.1, read on the forward strand.
TTCACAAACCTGAGTAAGAAGCTGCGATAGAAGGTCTATCAATTTACGACAATAACCGAACGACGAATAACGGTTTCCCGCTATCCACCATTCGGTTAGCTATTAGTCTGCATTTATTTACTTACGATAAAGCCATGCGCCCACGAACTTTTGACGTAAGGTGTCGCGCGATTGACGTGCCGATGCTATGTCATCATACGAAGCAGCAATTACACGATACCAAGGTGTAACACCCTTTATTGTTTCATCTGTCTTAATAATGCGAGCATCATAGCCTTCCTTCTGCAAGTTGGCTCTTGCCGCCTCAGCGTTTGCTTGTGTAACAAAACTTCCCACTACTACGCTATAATTCTTCAAGGGCAACCCACTTACTAACGACACATTACCATTAATGGGGCGAGCGTCCGATTGGTCGGAAGAGGATGAAGATGGAGTGGTAACAGGAGTGACAACTGTTTCCGTAACCGTAGAGCTTATGGGAGTGGTAACCTCCTGTTGGTCGGCATTATCAGTTACCTGCTGTTCATTACTTTGAGTTTTATCTTGAGCCATTGCTTGCTCCCAAGCTTGACGATAAGCACTTTCACGGGATTTACAACTTGTGAAGGCTGTTATTGCGCACAAACCGAGAACTAAAATCAGATTCTTTTTCATTGAGTGTATTGTTTATTCAAAATTCAGCTATTGTCGTTTGTTCCTTATCCGTTCACCGCATTCTATAGTGCTAGGCCGTAATAATTAATGCAAACTTCGCCACAAAAATACAAAAGCACTTCAAAATACAAGCTTACTAAAGTATTAAACAAATTTAAAACAGGCATTTTCTTTGTTTTTCTCAAAAATTACAGGGTGCACATTCACTATATTCCAATCTTTCTATGTACTTTTGGACACAATTATTCAATCAATCATTATTAACCCACGCAAAGAGTTTACCCAAGCTCTGATGCGGAATAGAGGACAACAGACACTCTAATTCATTAAAACTATTCTATCATGAAAGGACTTAGTATTTTAGCTGCATTTCTAGGCGGTGCCGCAGTTGGTGCGGCTTGTGGCATTTTGTTTGCTCCCGAAAAGGGGGAGGATACGCGAGGAAAAATTGCTGAAGCAATTCGCAAACGTGGCATCAAACTCAATCGCAAAGAGATGGAGAGTTTGGTTGACGATATTGCTGACGAACTTCAACCCGCTGATTAATCCGTCTGTAAGAATCATTCCATTCTTAGACAGAAAGGCATGAACAACGTTCCGCCTTCGATTCCACAAAAAGTCAAGGGGTACTCCATAAATTCCGCCCCTTGACTTTCTTTCATTATCATCCACACCTTAAGCCAACCCCACAATCCACCCTACCGTGTTATCCTCTGAAAAGAATATTGACACCATCAGCCAACTCATCAGCGAACTACATAAATACGCCCACTTGCGTGTGGAACTGCTGAAGGTAAATTCCATCAGCATCGCGTCCAAACTATTGTCGGCCTTTGTGCTTGGCAGCATTCTATTTGTGTTCACCGCATTGGCCATTATGCTCCTATCCATGATGTGTGTCACTGCTTTAACTGCTCTCACTGGCAACGGCACGTTAGCCTACGCCATAGTTATTATAGTATACCTTCTATTAGCCTTCATCATTTACCTGCGTCGAACCCAATGGATTGAGCGTCCCATCACCCATTTCTTGGTTAAATTGCTCCTAAACGATGAAGAAAATAAGGAAGAAAATAACCTATAGCCACACATTCTCAACCATAAAACGAGCCTAACATGACATATCAACCCACCATACCAACCGATGAGCGATTACTTCTTCGTAAGAAGAAACTTGAAGCGCAATTAAAAAAGAACCAGCAGTCCATTGCGAAGAAATGGGACATTCTCTTCACTCCCCCAAAGGCAGACACCAAGGTTCAACATTGGGTAAACCAAGCCGAAAAAGCTGTAGCCGTGTACGATGGTTTTATGCTAAT
>CAVKKI010000128.1:0-7676 GCA_963656725.1 Oribacterium sp.
GAATATTGAACAACGACCCATCGAGCTGAGCACCGATAGAGTTGAAATAGAGCGTTTCGTATCATCGTCTACATATATATGCGTTACTTTATCTTTTTGTCATACGATGGCTCTGCTTATCATGGTTGGCAAGTGCAGCCCCATTCTATAAGTGTTCAGCAACGAATAAATGAATGCCTGTCTAAACTCTTGCGGAATAGTTGTAGCCAGGTGACGGGAGCCGGTAGGACGGATGCTGGCGTGCATGCGCATAAAATGGTGGCGCACTTTGATGTGGAGCAAGAAGTGGATTGTGCTTGGCTTTGTGACAAGCTCAATCGAATGTTACCCTCTGATATCTCTATATCAGAGATAAAGCGAGTGCGCTCTGATGCCCATGCACGCTTCGACGCCAAATTACGCACCTATCATTATTGGATTTATACAAGAAAAAATCCCTTCGTTCGGCAGTATGCCACTCGCATCACTTTTCCACTTGATTTTGAAAAGATGAATGAGGCAGCAGCTTATCTTCTTACAGTTTCTGATTTCACGAGTTTTTCAAAACTGCATACAGATGTGAAAACTAATATTTGCCATGTCACGAAGGCGCACTGGGAAAAAATAGGCGATGATTTATGGCAGTTTGAAATATCTGCCGACCGTTTCCTTCGTAATATGGTGCGTGCTATAGTGGGCACATTGATTGAAGTGGGACGTGGAAAGCTGACGCTTGACGAGTTTAAGGAAGTAATAGCTCAAAAAAATCGTTGTGCGGCGGGCGACTCCATGCCAGGAAATGCTCTGTCGTTGGTTGATATTATATATGACGATGATTTGTTTGAAAAATGATGTGGGTAGTTTTAGCTTTTCTTTCCGCTTTTCTTTTAGGCTTTTATGATGTGTCAAAAAAGCAAGCATTGGCCCATAATGCGGTGCTTCCGGTATTGATGATCAACACCGTGGTGTGTGCTTGCTTTTTCGTTCCTTTAATTCTTACATCTAGTTTAGGCTATAGTTCGATTGTTCCTATCGGTGGCTTTAGAGAGCATTTACTTGTTTTTTGCAAGGCTATTATCGTGCTGTCATCTTGGGTTTGTGGCTATTATGCCATGAAGCATTTGCCATTGACGATTGTTGGGCCTATCAATGCCACTCGACCTGTGATGACACTGGTGGGTGCGTTGGCTATTTATGGCGAACATTTGAATGCTTGGCAGTGGGCAGGTGTCTTGTTGGCCATACTTTCGTTTTTCTTGCTGAGTAGAAGCGGCAAGAAAGAGGGAGTGGTGTTCACTCACAATCGTTGGATTTTTCTGCTTGTGCTTGCTGCCGTTTTAGGCGCTGCAAGTGGATTGTATGACAAATTTTTGATGGCTCCCAAACTACAGGGTGGGGCAGAGCTTAATCGTTTCTTTGTGCAAGGCTGGTATAATGTCTATCAAGCCTTGATGATGACGGGAGTGTTGCTGATGATATGGCTTCCTTCACGCAAGAAGGGTGATCGCTTTCAATGGCGATGGAGCATTCTGCTCATTTCTTTATTTCTAACAGCGGCCGATATGGCTTATTTTTATGCATTGTCTTGTCAAGGGGCAATGATTGCAGTGGTGTCGATGGTGCGGCGTGGCAGTGTAATTGTGTCTTTCTTTGTGGGGGCTTTGATTTTTAAAGAAAAGAATTTACGCTCAAAGGCTATCGACTTGCTTTTCGTTATATTAGGTATGCTCTGCCTTCTCAAAGGTAGTTTATAAAAGGTGAAAAACCGTTTTCAGAATGTTCCTATAGCGAGATTGAAAATGGCGTGCACCAACTGAAGGTAGCACGAACACCAACTGCTGCTCGCACGGCTACCAACTGAAGCACGCACGGCTTTCAGTTGGTGGCCGTTGGTTTGAACAAAGGTTTTGATATTTTATAATGCCTTTGGCATAGTCTTCTACACTGATTGTTGAAAGCGTTCTTGCAATGAGAGTTATTGTGGGGAGAGAATGTGGATGTATAGAGAGAAGGAGTGATTGCGACGTTTGATAAGAGGGAATAAAATGAGATTTCTATAGTAGGAATAGTGAGGGGCTTTTTATTTTGTCGATAAAAAAGCCGTATTGGTCTATTATGTAACGTAAAGATTTATTTAATTGCATATTTTAAGCGTGAGGCTTTTTATTTTTGCACTAGTAAATAATAATGACGCTTATGTTAAAATTTAAACCTCGTCGGGCACTATTGCCTGCAATGGTGCTAGTGTTCTCTCCGCTTTGCGCGCAAGAAAGTGGAAAATGGACACTGCAGCAGTGCATAGATTATGCACTGGCCCATAATGTTCAATTGTTGAAGAGCCAAGCAACTGAGCAAAGCCGTGCCATCGATGTTACGGAAGCTAAGGCCGGCCTCTTGCCTAGTTTAAATGCTTCGGTCACACAGGGACTTACCTATCGCCCTTTTCAAGAAAGTGCTAGTAGCTTTGTGAATGGTGGCATTGCCACTTCGGCTAATGACAAAGCCACACAAAATGGTAGCTATGGAGTGAATGCCCAGTGGGTGGTGTGGAATGGTGGCATTAATAAAATGAACATCACCAATGCCCAATATAATCAGCAATTGGCTGCTTATGATACCCAAACATCTGCAAACAAAATAAAAGAGCAGATTGCGCAACTTTACGTGCAGGTGTTATATATGACAGAGGCAGAAAAGGTAAATCGCACGTTATTAAGTCAAGACTCTATTATTTGCGAACGTGGCCGAGAAATGGTGCGTGTGGGCAGCATGGCAAATGCCGACCTGGCTCAACTCGAATCACAAGTAAGCCAAGGACGCTACAACATTGTGAACGTGCAAACGCAAATTGCTGATGCTAAGATGCAACTTAAGCAACTTCTAGAGATTCCTTCAACCGACTCTTTCGATGTGGAAACTGTGGATGCTGCAGAAACCGATGTGCTCAACGTCATTCCTAGCAAAGAAAGCATTTATCAGTTAGCACTCGAAACACGTCCGGAAGTGAAACGCTCACAATTAGCTATTGAGCAAGGTCAGTTGCAAACGAAGATTGCGAAGAAGGGATATATGCCTACCATTAGTTTGACTGGTGGTTTGGGTGATAGCCACATGACTGGTAGCCAGCGTAATTGGGGCAACCAAATGAAGAATAACTTTAATGCCGCTTTGGGCGTGTCAGTTAGCATACCTATCTTTGACAATCGAAAGAACAAGAGTGCGGTTGAGCGTGCCCAGGTAAACGAAACCACCACTCAATTGGATTTGCAGGATACGCAGAAGCAACTCTATCAGACGATTGAAACCTATTGGCTGAACGCCACAAACAGTCAAGCAAAATTCATAGCTGCTAAAAGCAATGTGGAAAGTTTAAATACAAGCTATAATTTGATGACGGAACAGTTTAACGTCGGTTTGAAAAATATTGCGGAATTGCTGACAAGCAGAGCTAGTTTGCTGAACGCTCAGCAGACCATGTTGCAAGACAAGTATACGGCATTGCTTAATCGCAATTTGTTAAACTTCTATGGTGGAGATAATTTAAAGTAAGGAAATAATTAGAAACTCATTATTATATGAAACGTTTAAAATTTAATATCAAAAAGATATCAATCGGGGTTATCCTCGTTGCCGCGGTTGCAGCTGGTGCTTGGTATTACTTGAAGAAGCAAGATGCTCCTTTCGAGGTGTCGTATGAAACTGCCAAGGTGGAGAAAGCTACCATCGGCAATAGCGTGACTGCCACTGGAACCATTGAGGCCGTAACGTCGGTTGATGTAGGTACGCAGGTTTCTGGTATTATCGATAAAATCTACGTGGACTACAACTCTCAGGTAAAGAAAGGTCAGGTTATTGCCGAACTTGATAAAACGAACCTAACGAGTGAGTTGCGCAGTGCTACTAGTCAGCTGGAGAGTGCGAAGAGCGACCTCGTGTATCAGCGCTCTAATTTCGATAGAATGAAGACGCTTTATGGAAAGGGATTGATTAGTGCCAACGACTATGAGTCGGCTCGTCTTTCTCTTCAACAGGCCGAGAGTCTAGTTGCTCAACGTCAGGAGGCTGTGTCGAAAGCAAAAACCAACTTAGGTTATGCCACGATTACCTCGCCTATTGATGGCGTTGTGTTGAGCAAGTCTGTTGAAGAAGGTCAGACAGTGGCTTCAAGCTTCAGCACTCCTACATTGTTCACGATTGTAAAGGATATGACGGATATGCGCGTTGTTGCCAGCGTAGACGAGGCTGACATAGGTCAAGTAAAGGTAGGTCAACGTGTGACTTATACGGTAGACGCCTATTCAGATGAAACTTTCGAGGGCACGGTAACTCAGGTTCGCAATGAAGCTACCACAGATAACAATGTGGTTACTTACGAAGTGGTTATTTCAGCCCCCAACCCCGATTTGAAATTGAAACCGGGATTGACTGCTAACGTAACTATCTACACGATGGAACAAACGGGCATATTGAGCGTTCCTACGAAGGCATTGCGCTTTACTCCAACGAAGGAAACCGTGGGGGCAAAGGATAAAATTGTGGACTGTCAAGGCACTCATAAAGTATGGGTTCGCACGGGTAACACGTTCAAGGCTTATAGCGTACAGACGGGCATTACGAATGGCACACGCACTCAAATTTTAAGTGGTGTGAAAGAAGGCACCGTCGTAGTAGTCGATATGAAAGAAAACTCTAGTTCGGAGAGCTCAGACGATAGTGCAAAAAAAGATGATGACAGTTCTGAGCAAAGTCCGTTCTCACCAGGACCTCCTAACAAGAAGAAATCAAGCAGCAGTAAATAGTTATGAAAGATAAACTCTTTAATAACCTTTCTGAACCAGTCTCTGGGGTTGAGGAAACTTTTCCTCAACCCGAGGACTGCAAAGATAAAAAGGTTGTAATAGAACTCGATAACGTGCGACGCAACTTCGTGGTGGGTGATGAAACCGTTCATGCTCTGAAGGGAGTTTCATTTAAAATCTACGAAGGAGAATTTGTTACCATCATGGGTACTTCAGGCTCTGGTAAGTCGACGCTTCTTAATCAGCTCGGCTGTCTAGACACTCCATCGAGTGGGGAGTATTATCTAGATGGCGTTAGCGTTCGTAAGATGAAGCGCAGTGAAAGGGCTGTGCTTCGTAACAGAAAAATTGGTTTTGTGTTTCAAAACTATAATCTGTTGCCTAAGACCACGGCTGTTGAGAATGTAGAACTTCCCTTGATGTATAACTCTTCGGTTTCTGCCACAGAGCGTCGCAATCGAAGCATTGAGGCTTTGAAAATGGTGGGTTTGGGTGAGCGCCTTTATCACAAGTCGAACCAAATGTCGGGCGGACAGATGCAACGTGTGGCCATTGCCCGTGCGTTGGTGAACGATCCTGCTGTTATTTTAGCTGATGAGGCTACAGGTAACTTGGATACACGCACTTCATTTGAAATTCTCGTTTTGTTTCAGAAATTATTCAAGGCTGGACGCACGATTATCTTTGTGACTCACAACCCTGAAATTGCTCTCTATTCAAGCCGAAACATCTTCTTGCGCGATGGTTTGATTCGTGAAGATGTGGTTAATCACAACATTCAGTCGGCGGCTAAAGCGCTTGCAGAACTTCCGGTGACGGAAGAGTCGTGATAAGAATAAGTTTATTGTTACTCTTATGAATTATAGTAATCTATTTAAAATAGCACTTCGTGCCATCGCTGCCAATAAGTTGCGTTCCTTCCTCACCATGCTCGGCATTATCATTGGTGTGGCTTCGGTGATTGCAATGCTTGCTATTGGCCAAGGCTCCAAAAAGAGCATTCAGGCGAACATTGCAGAGATGGGCTCGAATATGATAATGATTCGCCCAGGGCAGGATAAAGGGCCAGGCGGTGCTCAGCAAGATGCATCAGACATGCAGACTTTGAAGCTGAAAGATTATGAGGCTTTGAAGGAACAGGCTAAGTATCTCGCTGCCATCTCGCCAAGCGTAAATGCTTCCGGACAGTTTATTAATGGCAATAACAACACCCCCTCTACCATTTATGGCATTTCTCCTGATTATATGGAGATACGTCAGCAGAAAATTGCAGATGGCGAAATGTTTACCGACGATGACATTAAGTCGAGTGCCAAGGTCTGCGTGATAGGTAAAACTGTGGCAGACAATCTTTTCACTAATGGCGAAGATCCTATTGGTAAGGTTATTCGTTACAACAAAATTCCATTTCGCATTGTGGGTGTGCTCGAATCAAAAGGTTACAACTCATTTGGTATGGACCAAGACGATGTGGTTTTTGCACCTTACACCACGGTGATGAAGCGCATTTTGTCGGTAACCTATTTGCAAGGTATTAATGCTTCGGCCATTACAGAAGATATGACCGACTTGGCCATTGAAGACGTTACGACCATTCTTCGTGAAAGTCACAAACTGAAGGGTACGGATGAGGATAACTTCACCATTCGTTCTCAACAGGAAATGGCGGAAATGATGAACTCCACTTCAGACACCATGACCATTTTGCTGCTAGTGGTGGCTTGTATTTCGCTCGTTGTGGGTGGTATCGGTATTATGAATATTATGTATGTGAGTGTAACGGAGCGTACGAAGGAAATAGGCTTGCGTATGTCTGTGGGCGCTCGCGGCATCGATATTCTGAATCAGTTCTTGATAGAGTCGGTATTGCTTAGTGTAACAGGTGGATTGATAGGTGTGCTTTGTGGAATAGGCGCAGCGGTGGGAATTAATGTGTTCGCTCATTGGCCCATTCAAATTCAACCATGGAGCGTGCTGCTTAGCTTTGCCGTATGTTCGGCCACGGGTATCTTCTTCGGATGGTATCCTGCGAAGAAGGCGGCTAGCTTAGATCCTATTGAAGCCATTCGATATGAATAAGTTTTTGCATCGTTCGCATTACAATGTTATTTAGCAAGCTAATGCGTGCGATGCATTCTTTCTCAATGTGACGAAAAAAATAGGGCAATTGGTGGATAAAAATCCTCTTAATCTTAAAATGTAATTTATGAGCTTGCAACAAAAAAAGCCTCGCTTGGAACTCTTTATTGAAGTTGCGGTGCATGTGCTTACGTGGAGCTATATCTTTTTGTCTCCTTTGTTTTTTAAACGCAGGGATGAAACTATTAATTGGGAGCATTACTTTCACGGATGCATTCTTCCCGTTGTGACTTGTGTGGCTTTTTACTTGAACTATTTTTTGCTCATTCCTCAGTTCTTGCTAAACAAACACAAACTGAAATGGTTCTTCATTTTCAACCTCTGTTTGTTTGTCGTTTATCAATTGATTGTGGAGTTGCAAGGAATGGTGTCGCCTCTTCCTTTACCCAATAAAGATGCAAGGATGGAGATGCAGCATTTCCCTCCAAGGTATTTATTTGTTATTAGAGGCTTCTTGTTCTATGTGTTTGCTGTTGGAGCTTCAGTGGCCATTAAATTGAGTATGAGCTGGAAGAAAAGCGAGCAAGCACGCGCAGAGGCGGAACTTGGACGCTCGCAAGCAGAGTTGAAGAATTTGAAGAATCAAATTAATCCCCACTTCTTGCTCAATACGCTTAATAATATTTACGCCTTAACTGCATTCGATCAAGAGAAAGCGCAACATGCTATTCATGAGTTGAGCCGTTTGTTGCGTTACATGCTCTATGAAAATCAAACAGACCGTGTGAGCTTGGCCAAAGAGGCCGATTTCTTATATTC
>CAVKKI010000129.1:0-7571 GCA_963656725.1 Oribacterium sp.
CTTATGTAGTTTGTTATCTAAAAAATACTAGCTTTTGTGCTTGCCCCGACGCGGGACGCGTCGCCCCCCAAGAGCTAGCGTGGCTGCAAGAAACTACTAGAATGCTACAAAATGGCGAAATTTTGTGGAAAAAAGTAGGCAGAAACGGAATTTAACAAAATAAAAGTGTGGTTTCGTTTTGCCTTTCGCCTTTCAAGCACTACCTTTGTACACAATATAAAACAACTATAGGGTGGTTCTATAAATTACCACCTTTAAAATTACTAATTCGGTTCTTTGACGTTTTGTCATCTTTCGGTGCTCTTTCTCGCCCATTTTGCTTGTTCACTCAGTCACATAGCCCGCTATGCTCCTTCGTTCACAAACAAAATGGACGAAAAATAGCACCAAAATCAGACAAAGCTAATTTATAGAACCACCCTACACTTAAAAAACAATTATGGAAAAGGTTGACCAGCTTGACCTTAAGATTTTAAAAATCATTACGGTAAACGCACGCATTCCGTTTAAGGATGTGGCTGCCGTGTGCGGTGTTTCGCGCGCCGCCATTCATCAACGTGTGCAACGGCTCATTGAGGCTGGTGTGATTACGGGCTCGGGCTACACCGTTTGCCCCAAGAGCATTGGCTACAGCACGTGCACCTATGTGGGCATTAAGCTTGAGCGCGGCTCCATGTATAAGGGCGTGGCCGAGCAATTAGAGAAAATTCCCGAAATTGTGGAATGCCATTTCACCACAGGCCCCTACACCATGCTGGTGAAGCTCTACTCGCGCGACAATGAGCACTTAATGGACTTGCTCAACAACCACATTCAAGAAATTCACGGCGTGATTTCAACCGAAACGCTCATCTCGCTCGAGCAGAGCCTCAACCGTTCGGTGCCCGTAACGCTCGAGCCCGAAGTGTAAGTCCCGCGGCCAACGACGTTTCACCCCATAACCTTTCGCCCGTAGCCCATCGCCCCCCGAGAGAGCGATGGGCCGCGAGGCGAGAGGCACACAGTCAGAAAAGAAAGCATGACACTAACAGGTCCACTCATTGGCTTAGGCACTTTTTTGTGCATTGGCATGTTTCACCCCATTGTGATTAAAACCGAATACTACTTTGGCACAAAGCCGTGGTGGATTTTCCTCATCCTAGGCATCGGCTGCATTGTCGGTGCCTTGTTCGTTTCCCACTTGGTGGGGGGCGCACTGCTTGGGGTGGCCGGTTTCTCGTCGTTGTGGTCGATTCTCGAAATTTTTGAGCAACACCAGCGCGTTGAGAAGGGATGGTTTCCCGCAGGGCCAGGCCACAAAAGCAATAAAAAATAGCACTAGGCATCTCACTGGAGGGCCAACCCTGAGCCCTAGTAGATTGACACATAAAAACTTTTTAGCGCAAAATGAAATTTTTCCCCACTATAGGCATTACGGGCAACTTCGACGATAACCAGCTCAAACTGCTGCCCGGCTATTATCGCTATGTGAAGCAAGCCGGCGGCGTGCCCTTCGTAATTCCGCCCCATCGCGAATTTTATCAAAACGACTTTAGCAACGTGCTCGACCACATCGACGCGCTGCTGCTGTCGGGAGGCGCCGACCTCAACCCCACCGTGCTTGGCGAAGACCCTGTGCCGGGGCTGCATGGCATTAACGCGGAGCGCGATGAATGGGAACTGCAATTGGTGCGCGAGGCCTACAACCGCCAAATGCCCATTCTGGGCATTTGCCGCGGCATTCAGGTGTTGGCCGCTGCCTTTGGCGGCACCGTGTTGCAAGATTTGGCCACCGCTCTGCCCAACACCCCGTTGCTGAAACACTCGCAAAATGCCGAGCGCAACGTGGCCACTCACTTTGTAACAACCGAGAAGGGCAGTTTGATGCGAGAGTTCTTTGGCGAAAAAGTGGTGGTGAACTCCTTCCACCACCAGGCCGTGGGCGAACCGGGAGAGCACTTCCGTGTAACGGCCCGGTCGGCCGACGGTGTAGTAGAGGCCATTGAGAGCACCGAGGGAAAGGACGTTGTGGGCGTGCAGTGGCACCCCGAGTGCTTCTATGATGTGGCAAGTCCCAACATGAACAACCTCTTCTACTGGTTTATAAACAAGGCTGGCGAATATGCCGAAGCGCGCGACCTGCAACGAAGCATCATCACCCTCGACTCGCACTGCGACACACCCATGTTTTTCGACCAAAACGTGCATTTAAATTGGCGCGACCCGAAACTGAAGGTAGACTTCTGCAAAATGCGCGAGGGATATCTCAACGCCAGCATCATGGCAGCCTATGTGCCGCAAGGCAATTGGAATGAAGATGCCGAATATCTTGCCACAAACTACGCCGTTGACGTGATTGAAGAATTGAAAAGCCGCGTGGCCGAGAGCGAAGGCGTGGAAATGGCCTCCACCCCCGATCAGATTTTAAAGAATAAGCTCGAGGGCAAGCTCAGCGTGATTTGCGCCATTGAAAATGGCTATGCCCTGGGCCGCGACGTGAGCAACGTGGAGCGCTTTGCTCGCATGGGCGTGACCTACATCACCCTATGCCACAATGGTGACAACCGCCTGTGCGACTCGGCCCGTAAGTCGGAGAAAACGCACGGTGGCCTTTCAGAGTTGGGCCGAGAGGTGGTGAAAGAGATGAACCGCTGCGGTGTGATGGTTGACCTTAGTCATGCGGCCGAGTCGAGCTTCTACGATGCTATGAAGCTGAGCGCCACTCCCGTGGTGTGCTCACACACAGCCAGCCGCGCCCTTTGCAACCACCCGCGCAACCTCACCGACCAACAACTGCGCGACTTGGCCGAAAACGGCGGTGTGGCGCAAGTGACGCTCTACCACGGTTTTCTGCGCAAAAACGAGGAGAAAAACGGCCCCGCTACCATCGACGATGCGGTGAACCACCTGATGCACATGATTGAGGTGGCCGGCATTGACCACGTGGGCATTGGCACCGACTTCGACGGCGACGGCGGCGTGCCAGGGCTCGACAACGCGAGCGAGATGATTAACTTCACGCGTCGACTGCTGGCCAAGGGGCTCACCCCTCTCGACTTGCAGAAGGTGTGGGGCGGAAACTTCTTGCGCGTGATGCAGCAGTGTCAAGACTATGCCACGATGAAGTAAACGGCATAACTTATATATATAACGGCATACTTTATATATATAGGTATTCCCCTTCCCAAAAACGATACAAGACTATTTTCACGTAATGAAACATACTCTATTCATTCTTTTAGCCATGAGCCTTTGCCTAATGGGTTGCAAAAGTCAAAAAAACACGGAGCAAGACGGCAGCGCCGACAGCATAGCCGTGAGCCAAGTGGCCTTTAACGCCGACTCGGCCTATGCCAGTGTGGAAAAGCAATGTAGCTTTGGCGCCCGCGTGCCTAACACACCGGCGCATGAACAATGCCGCGCCTACATTGTGGCGGCCTTTAAAGCCTTGGGCCTTGAGGTGACCGAGCAAAAGGCCGACTTGAAATGCTGGGACGGCACCACCTATCACAGCACCAACATTATTGCGGCCTATCGCCCCGAACTGACCGACCGCATCGTAATTGCCGCCCACTGGGACAGCCGCCCCTGGGCCGACCAAGACCCCGACTCCACCCTGCACCGCCAACCCGTGATGGCGGCCAACGATGGGGCTAGTGGCGTGGCCGTGATGGTGGAAGTGGCGCGCCACTTGAAGGAGCTGAACCCGAACGTGGGCATCGACTTTGTGTGCTTCGACAGCGAAGACTGCGGCAAGCCCTACTGGGCCGACGACCAAGAGCCACAAGATGGCTCCGACTGGTGCCTAGGTTCGGCCTACTGGGCCGCACACCCCCACAAGGCGGGCTATAAGGCACGCTTCGGCATTTTGCTCGACATGGTGGGCGGACAAGATGCGCGCTTTGCCTACGAGGGCGTGAGCATGCGCTACGCTCGCGATGTGATGGTGCAGCTTTGGGACGCTGCCACTCGCGCCGGAGCCGACCAGCTTTTCCAACCCGTGGAGGGCGGTTATGCGCAAGACGACCACGTGCCTATGAATGAGGTGGCCGGCATTCCCACGGTCGACGTTATTCCCTTCGTAGAAGGCGAACACACCTTCGGGGTGACGTGGCACACCACAAGCGACACGCCGCAAAACATTTCGAAAGAAACACTGCGCGGCGTGGGCCAAACGCTCATTCAATTTCTCTCTGAACTTTAAAAATTTCTCCATAGACCCGAAAAATGACAATCAACGAAATACAAGACGAGATAGTAGAAGAGTTTTGCGAACTCGACGACTGGATGGACCGCTACCAACTGCTCATTGACCTGGGCGAGGAGCAAGCGCCTCTTGAAGCAAGCGACAAGTGCGACCAAAATCTGATTGACGGTTGCCAAAGCCGTGTGTGGATTGTGTGTGAGGAGGAAGGCGGCCGCCTGCGCTTTCGCGCTGAAAGCGACGCGCTCATTGTGAAGGGCATTGTGTCGCTCGTGATTCGCGTGGTCGACAATCAAACACCGCAAGACATACTCGATGCCGACCTCTACTTCATTCAGAAAATCGGACTGACGGAGCACCTCTCGCCCACTCGCTCAAACGGACTGCTGGCCATGATTAAGCAAGTGCGCATGTATGCTCTCGCTTTTAAAACTAAGCTTGAAGCGTGAGCTGATGGCTGCGTAAAATTCACTATGTAACCTCTTTAACCCATTTATAATTATGAAGAAATTAGTATTTGCCGTTGCCACTTTCGCAACGCTCACCTTCGCTGCCTCTTGCGGCGGAAACAAAACAAGCGACGCTAACGCAGAAGCCGACAGCGCCATGGTAGACTCTACTGCCGACGAGGCCGCTGCTGCCAACCTCACTCCCGAGGAACAGGCTGCTGCACAGGCTGCCGACGAAGTGACCGCCCAACTCGACCAAGCCTTAAGCCAAGAAAACGCTGACCCCGCTAAGGTGAAGGAAAGCGTGGCCGCCATTCAAAAGAAGGTGGAAGAGCTGCAAGCTGCTGGCGACACGAAAGCGGCCGCTGCCTATGCCTCGAAAGTGCAAGCCTACCTCAACGAAAACGCTGAGAAGCTGAAAAGCATCGACCCCCAAAGCGTAACGGTGGCTAGCCTTGTTAGCAGCGTGGTGAACGCTCCCGAAACCGCAAAGTCGGCCGCTCAGTCGGCTAAAGAGGCCGTTGAGGGCGACGCTGCCGCCGTGAAGGCTGCTGCACAAAAGGCTGGCGACGCCGTGAAGGCTGCCCCCGAAGCCGCTAAGGCCGCTGCCAAAGCCAAGGCCACTGAAGCCACTAACGCTGCAGTAAACAAGGCCAACCAAAAGGCAAGCGAGGCCGTGGAGAAGGCTAACAAAAAGGCTAACGAAGCCGTGCAAAAGGGCGCCGACAAGGCTGCAAAAGCCATTGGCAAGAGCCTAGGTTTGTAATATCAAGCCTTTGAGAAAAATGCATAATTATGCAATAAAAATGCATAAACATTGCATAAACACGGCATAAAGCGAACAAAAGCTGCATATCGGCGAAAGGTATGCAGCTTTTGTCGTATATTTGCACCAATCAACTCAACTAGAACATTCGTATGACCCTTCCCGAAATAACGGCTGCCGAGGCGGCCTCAATGATCAACAATGGCGACCTCTTGGCAGTGGGCGGCTTTGGGCCGGCTGGCTCGCCCAAAGTGATTACGCCCGCCTTGGCCGAGCGCGCCCGTAAGGAGCATGAGGCCGGACGACCCTTTAAGGTGAACGTGGTGACGGGAGCCTCAATTGGCGCTAGCTGCGACGGCGAACTGGCTGCGGCCGATGCCGTGGACCGCCGCCTGCCCTTTAGCGTGAACGCTGAAATGCGACGCGCCTACAACTCGGGACACGTGCGCTACACCGACCTCAACCTCTCTGACAACGCTTCACACTTGCGACAAGGGCTGACGGGACGCATCACTTGGGGCATCATCGAAGCCTGCGACGTGCAAGAGGTGCGCGGCAAGCTACGCATCTATCTCACCGCCGGCATCGGCATTGCTCCCACCATTTGCCGACTGGCCGAAAAGGGGGTGTTTATTGAACTCAACACGTGGCATAGCACCAAAATTATTGGCATGCACGACATCTACGAAATTGAAGACCCTTGGTTTAGAGCCCCCGTGCGCATTACGCACCCCATCGAAATCATTGGGCTTCCCTACATCGAGGTCGACCCGAGCCACGTGCGCGGCATTGTGCTTACTCACCTTCCCGACGAAGCACGCCCCATGGCGCCTGGCAACGAGGTGACGCACGCCATTGGTCAGCACACGGCCGATTTTTTGGTGTGGAACATGCAGCAGGGCTACGTTTTCCGCAACAAACTCATTCTGCAAAGTGGCGTGGGCAGCGGCGCTAACGCCGTGATTGGCGCGCTGGGAGAGTCGAAAGAAGTGCCTAACTTCTCAATCTACACTGAGGTGCTGCAGGAAGAGCCGATGCGTCTTATAAAGGAAGGGCGCGTGATGGCGGCCTCAACGGGCGCACTCACCTTGAGCCCCGAACATTTGCAGGACCTTTACCAAAACATGAACGACTATCGCGGCCGTTTGCTCCTTCGCCCCTCCGAAATTTCAAACTGTCCCGAAATTATTGCCCGACTGGGCGTTTGCTCGCTCAACACGGCCATCGAGGTGGACATCTACGGCCACGTAAATTCAACGAAAGTGGGCGGCACACGCATGATGAACGGCGTGGGTGGCTCGTGCGACTTCACCTGTAACTCGATGTTGGCCACCTTTACCTGTGGCTCCACTGCCAAAGAGGGGCGCATCAGCAGCATCGTGCCTTTCTGCTCGCACGTGGACCACACAGAACACTACGTTGACGCCATCGTGACGGAATATGGCGTGGCCGACCTTCGCAACAAGTCGGCCCTGGAAAAGGCGGAAGCGCTCATTGCCATTGCGCACCCCGACTATCGCCCCATTTTGCGCGAATATATGCGCCTTGCCGGCGCCTACGGCGGACACACTCACCACGTGCTTTCGGCTGCCTTCGCTCTGCACGACACCTTCCGCCGAAAAGGCGACATGCGACTGGTGGACTGGAGCGAATATATCAAAGACTAGCAGTGCGCACCGCCCACTCGTGCGCTCCATTTACCCAACAAATTCCCCGCAGCGGATTTTCTTCAAAACTCTATGGCTTGAAGAAAATCCACTTTTTTATTATCGTAATTTTTGGCCAAACGCCCCAACGTTTTTTGGCCAAATGCCACAACAGATTTTGGCCAAATGCCACAACGAAATTTGGCCAAATGCCACAACAGAGGGGGATGAAATTTAATTTTAGAGCTTCTAATTGATTGATATTCAACGAAAAACTATCAACTCGCGCATTCACACAAACAAGTGAGCAAAAAGCAAGAAAAAAAGGGAGTAAAAAAGGGTTCAAAAGAGAGGTGAAATTTTTCACAAACCGCATTATATTCGCTAACACTCCTACAGTTCGTTTGACAAGAGAACAAGTAGGTAGTCAAATTATTTTTATGTAACGAATGGGATAATTACCAATGCGGGCTGAAAGCCCAATGTATGCACCTAGCCCAGGGCAAGCGAAGCGGCGCCCTGGGTTA
>CAVKKI010000130.1:0-7542 GCA_963656725.1 Oribacterium sp.
CACTAGTTTTTCCTATCAAGCCACTAGTTTCACTCTATTAAGCCACTAGTTTTTCCTATCAAGCCAGTAGGTAAAAGTGTAAGCAACCTATGTTGCTGCTTACACTCTTAAAACTATTGATTATCAGCGCAATGCAAGCAATTAGTGCAAGCAACAGCAATTGCAATATGTAAACTTACAGGGGGGACTATTTGCAAGTCACTTCAAGGAGTTGCGCACTTTTAGCTTCGGGTTGTAGCCATTGACGAAGCAAAGAAGGCAGTTCGTTGGGATGGGTGGCGTGCAAATAACCGAGGTGGAAAGTCTCGGCAAGCCCTTGGGCGGTGTAGTGTTGGTTGCCAGCAGAAATATAATCGGTTAGGGCAGGCGAAGAGGGAAGTCCTAGCAACTGATCGAAAACGCCGCCGTGACCGTTGTTGAGCAGAATAATGCGGAGGTTGTTGGGCAACTGCACGTTCCACAATGCATTGAGGTCGTAGAAAAAACTGAGGTCGCCGATGATGACGAGGCTCAATCCCCACATTTTCAGTGCGTAGCCTACAGCGGTGGATAGCGAACCCTCAATGCCGTTGGTGCCACGGTTGCAATAGATGGGCGTGGTGCCCGAACTGAAAAACTGTGCGGCGGCTCTCACGGCGGTGCTGTTGGCCAGGTGAAGCGTGTAGGGCTCACGCAATTGCAGAAGTTCGTTTTTCAGAGAATAAAGTGTGTTTTGAAATGTGCAGTGATTTTGCGGTTTTTGCATTTCGGCCTCTACACATTCCTCTTTTTGCTGACAGATTTTGAGCAATGTTTGTTCGGCTTGAGCCACTTCTTTTTTGTTTTTGGGAAGAACTTGAAGCAATTGTTCTAGTGCAGGAAGCGGTGAACAGTCTACCCAAGTGGTGAGGTGCTGAAAAGTGTCGGGAAGTGAAGAGTCTTGTCCGATGCGGATGATGGTGCAAGGCGATTGTCGCAGCAGTTGCTTAAACTTTTTATGTACAAAATTTCCGCCAATTTGCACGATGACATCGGGTCTAATGGCGTGTTCTGTGGAGGAAATTCTCTCAAAAGCATCGAGCATTTGGTGGTTCGCCACGTCTGAAATGATTTCAGGCAACACCAGAAGCTGATGCTGACAGGCCAACTGCTGGATTTCGAAACGTAGGTCGCCTCGTTCGTATTGGCCAAGAATGAGTGTGGGGAGTTGAGCTTCAGTTAGCAATCGGATGACTTCGGGCGGAAGCGGTTGGGAAACCTGTGGCTCTATGCGACGGATGACTCGCTCCTTGGGAAGTTGGGGGGTGGTGAACTGAAACATGGGTTCACTAATGGCCACGTTGATGTGGGCTGGACCTCCGCCGTGGGCGCTGAGCGAAAGAAAGGCCTCGTTAATTTGGCGGTTGTTTTGCCAACAGAGTTCTTCATTGTGTGGTGTGGTCACTTGATAGGTGGGGCAGTAGGGCTGAAGAGCGTTCTGCTGCGGAAGAGTCTGTCCGTCGAGCTGTCCTATCCATGCTTCGGGGCGGTCGGCTGAAATGACTAATAGGGGGAGCTGTCGATAGTAAGCTTCGGCTACGGCGGGCAAGCAGTTGAGCAAAGCCGACCCCGAGGTGACGCACACAGCCGTGGGTTCTTGCAAAGCCAAACTCATGCCTAAGGCTACAAAGGCAGCACTGCGCTCGTCGGTGACGGGGTGAAGCGTGAAATGTTCGCTTCCCGCTTCGTGCAGATTGTGAACGATGGTGGCGTTTCGCGAACCAGGGCACACCACGATGTGACGGATGTGGTGGGCTATGAGCAATGCGGTGAGTTGGTTTACTTGAGGTAGGTTGCAGAACATGGCGACTTGTGATTTCTTGTGGAGGACATTTTACGCTAGCAATTGCAGCATGGTTTGCATTTTACGCACGGTTTCTTCCCATTCTTCTTGTTCGACGCTATTGGGCATGATGCCTCCACCCGCATAAAGGGTGGCATGAGTGGATGAGAAGCGCATGCAACGAAGGGTAACAAAAAGATGCGTGGTTCCGTCGAGGTTAAATGGCCCGCTGAATCCAGCGTAATAGGTGCGTGGTTCGGGTTCGATGCGCAGAATGTGTTGCAATGCTTCGTTGCGCGGCATGCCACAAACGGCGGGAGTGGGGTGAAGGTGAGCAATGACCGTGCGCTGGTCGTTGTCAGCGTGAAGGCGGAAGGTGAAGTCGGTGCAAAGATGCTGAATGTTGCCCGACCGTAGGGTGTGGGTGGGCGATTGGTTTAATTCGCTGACGAAGGGCTGAAGTTCTTTCTGAATAAATTGGGCCACAATGGCTTGTTCCTCTTGATTTTTCTCATCCCAAATGGAGGTTCCGTCTTTGCGGAAGGGCATGGTTCCAGCCAGCGCCACCGTGCTGCCTTGTGTGCCATTCATACAAAATAAGGGCTCGGGTGTGGCCACCAACCAATTGCCGTATTGCTCGGTCAACCAAAGTGACACGAAATGGTGGGGATTACTCTGGCAAGCAGCGTAAAACAATTGTTCTGCTTGTGGAATGCGGAGGTTGGTGCAGTGGCATTGGCGAGCCAACACCATTTTTTGCAACTTACCGCTTTGCAAGGCTTGCAGCGTTTGGGCAAAGGTTTGCGCATAGGTGGCTTGGGGGTGAGATGCCTCGTTGTGAACTGCGGTGCCCTTTGAGCAATCAGTTTGTGGCAATTGAGAGAGCGGATGAGTGGTTACCTCGTCGGGCTCAATGAAAAGAATGGGACTGTTGGGGGTAACTACAAACGGCATAACGACGTAGCCGCCAGTGAGGGGTACGTCGTTGAATGTGGTGTATGTTTGGGGCGCTTGGTGTTGCACCAAACGGGTGTATTGGCTGCTATTGGGCAGCTTGTAGTATACAATCGTTTCGATGGGGAGTGGAAATTGTTATATAAGGAGACACTCCGTCTTGAATTAAACGAAGTGACAAATAACGCACAATGCTTATTCTTTTTCTAGTTTTTTGGCTTCGTTCCAAATGGCGTCCATCTCTTCCAACGTCATGTCGGTGAGTTGGCGGCCTTGTTTTAGCGTGTGCGCCTCGAGGTAGTTGAATCGACGAATGAACTTTTGGTTGGTATGCTCCAACGCATTGTCGGGATTAATCTTAAATAAGCGGGCCGCGTTAATCAAACTGAACATTACATCGCCAAATTCGGCCTCAGCTTTGGCTTTGTCCATGTGCTCCACTTCGGTTTCAAATTCGGTGATTTCTTCTTTCACCTTATCCCACACTTGTGAGCGGTCTTCCCAATCGAAGCCCACGTTGCGCGCTTTGTCTTGAATGCGGTAGGATTTGATGAGCGAGGGTAGGGCTGCAGGAACGCCCGAAAGCACAGTTTTGTTGCCATCCTTCTCCTTCTGCTTGAGTTGTTCCCATTGTTCGCTCACTTGTTGCGCCGTTTCAACGGTGCTATCGGGAGCATCTTTGGGAGGGAACACGTGGGGGTGACGGAAGATGAGTTTGTCGCAAAGCTGATTGCACACATCGGCAATGTCGAAACTATTTGTTTCAGAACCGATTTTGGCATAAAAGCACACGTGAAGAAGCACGTCGCCTAGTTCCTTGCAAATGTTTTTGGTGTCGTTCTTCATCAATGCGTCGCAGAGTTCGTAAGTCTCTTCGATGGTGTTGGGGCGCAAACTCTCGTTGGTTTGCTTGCGGTCCCAAGGGCATTTCACGCGCAACTCGTCGAGCACATCAAGCAAGCGCTCAAAAGCTTTGAGCTGCTCTTGGCGGGTGTGTAGCCCTGTGTTATTGCTTTCCATTGTGTAGGGATTGAGAAAGTTGTTTTGATTTTTCAGACGCAAAATTACACTTTTATTGGCGATTTCGCTAAATTTGTGGCATGGAAAAATTTGACGTTCACATATTGGGGTGCGGCAGCGCCCTGCCCACTTTGCGCCATTGGCCTTCGTCGCAGGTGATAAACCTTCGCGAGAAGTTGTTTATGATTGATTGCGGAGAGGGAGCGCAGGTGCAATTGCGCCGTTCGCGTCAAAAGTTTTCACGCTTGTCGCACATCTTTATTTCGCATTTGCATGGCGACCATATTTTTGGACTAATCGGGTTGATTTCCACCTTATCGTTAGCCGGACGCACGCTTCCGCTTCATTTGTTTGCGCATGCCGAACTAAAAATTCTGTTGCAACCGCAGCTTGATTTTTTCTGCCAAGGCATTTCGTTTGAAGTGGTCTTCCATCCGTTGCCAACCGATGCGCAGTCGCATTTAATTTTCGAGGATCGCTCGGTGGAGGTGCACACTATTCCTCTGAAACACCGTGTGCCCTGTTGTGGCTTCCTTTTTAGAGAGAAACCTTTGCTGCCGCACATCAAAAGGGACATGATTGACTATTTGCAGATTCCTTATTATGCCATCAACTCCATTAAGCAGGGGGCGGATTGGACCACAGCGGAGGGGAAGGTGATTCCGAATTCACAACTCGTTTCTCCGGCAGACCGTCCTCGTTCGTATGCCTATTGTTCAGACACGTGTTATCAGCCGCAAAACATTCCCTTACTACGACACGTGGATGTGCTTTATCATGAAGCAACTTTCGGTCAGGAATATCTGGGTCGTGCTATTGAAACCTTACACTCAACGGCCGAACAAGCGGCTACGATAGCGCGTGAAGCGGAAGTGGGGCGCTTGGTGATTGGACATTTTTCGTCACGTTATGACGATGAAAACGTTTTGCTCAGCGAAGCGCAACGCATCTTCCCGCAGACGCAATTGGCACAGGAGGGGTTGGTGATTTCGGTCTAGCTTTCTCTTACGTGAGGTAGCACTCCTTTTTTGAGGGAACGTGCAAAGAAAAATGATAAAGGCGCAATAAACATTTGCTTGTTTATTGCGCCTTTATAAATGAGCTAGACTTCTAAACTACTTTGTTTGAGTGTAGTAGGAATGGGTGTAGTGATAACCATAACGGTAGCCATAGCGATAGCCGTAGCCCGTTTTGCTTTGAATGTATTTTGTTCCATTCAACAACACGGTCATGCGATTGTAGACCTTCTTATTGTAGATGGCTTCGAGGTCTTTGAGGTTGCGCTTGTCGAACAAGCCAGCACGTATCACAAACAATGTGACGTCGGCATGTTTGCTGATGATGTCGGTGTCGGCCACAATTTCAATAGGCGGACAGTCGAGCAGGATGTAGTCGTACTCTTGACGCAATTTCTCGAACATCTGGCCTAAACGGTCGTTGAGCAACAATTCGGCCGGGTTGGGAGGCAAAATGCCCACGGGGAGGAGGTCGGTGCTTTCACCGAGAACGTCGTATTTTATTAAACTGCCAAGGTCGTCGCTGATGCCACTCAAGTAGTTGGTTAAGCCCTGACGGGGGTGGTTGATGATTTTACTGGTGGAGGCGTGACGGAGGTCGAGGTCGACGAGCAGCACTTTCGCTCCCTTCAAAGCTAGCACACGAGCTAGGTTGATAGAGATGAAACTCTTACCGGCACCTTCGTTGTAGCTAGTGAGCATGATGATTTTGTCGTCCTTGTTTGAACTCTTAATGAAGAAGTCCATCTTGGTGCGCAAAATGCGGAAGGCCTCGTTAACCAAGTTGCGGTTGTTGGGCTCGATGTAGACTTTGCGCTCGGTTTCCTTTCTTCTTTCCCACCAATGTTTCTTGCTTGTGTTGATTTTGGGCAATTCGCCAATAACGGGCATGCGGAGATTGTCGAGGTCGGCTTTTCCACGAATGGTGTGGTTCATTGTTTCGCGCAAGAAGAGGAAGGCGGAGGGGATGAGGAAACCTACGGCCAAACCAATAAGCAAGATGATGTTGGTGCGTGGCTCGGTGGGGAAGTTGCTACCCGTGGGGGGCTGAATGATGCGCGTGTTCCAAGCAGTGTAGGTTTTTGAAAGTTCGTTTTCTTCACGCTTCTGAAGTAGATAGATGTAGAGTGTTTCTTTCACCTTTTGCTGACGGCCAATTGAGAGCAGTTGCTTCACCTGTTGGGGCGCTTCGGCAATTTTCTCGTTGGTTTTGTTTTCCGTGTTTTGCCAACTTGCGATGGTAGATTGCAATTGGGCAATGAAATTGTCGAGCGAGTGAATGATGGTTTGGCGCTGCAAATTCAGGTCGTTGTTGTATTTCTGCACCAAGGGGCTGTTTTCGCTCGTGTTGGTGAGCAGGTCGTTGCGTGTGCTGACTGTTTGGTTGTAGCCCGCAATCATCTGTTCAATGCCCGTGCTACCAATGCCTGTGTTGGTGGGTAGGTATTGGTCGGCTTTGCTATGGTCGTTGAGGTAGTCGCGCACGTAGCGAGCCACGCTTTGCTGGTTGCGCAGCGTGATGAGCTGATCGTTGTTTTTGGTGCTTTGAGTAAGGTACATGCTAGCGGCCGCACTTTCGTCGGGAAGCATGGCCTTGCTCTTGTAGTCGGAGATTTTGCGATCGACGTCGCCCAATTCTTTCGAGAGGTCGTTCAGTCGGTTGGTGATGAACTCGTAGGTGCTTTCGGCAATGCGGTTTCGGTCTTTAATCCATTGCTCGTTGTAAACGTCAATCAGTTTGTTGAGTAAATCCTCAGCACGCTGTTTGCTCTCATCATTGATTTGAATGTTGAGAATGGTGGCCTCTTTGTTGGTTTGTACCACAGAAAGCCGGCTGCTATAAAGCGTGCTGATGGCGTTGAGGTTGTATTTGTTTACAACGATTTCTTCGTCGGTGAAGGCGGCTCGCCATTGGGGAGTGGCTTGCAGAACGATGGTGCCAACGGGCGTTTGAGCCAATTCGCCAAACTTAACGGTGACGTGTTTTTCGTTCAGTCCATTGAGATCCTCAAAATCGTAAAGTTCGGCTGTGCGGTTGCCATTCAGTCGCATCTTAAAGGTGCAAGCGTAATTGTCGTTGGCTTGCGGCATGAGCAAACTGATGGGCGAGTTGCCGTAGAGAGGAACATGGCGTAGGCCGCTTCTCACTTGCAATTGCACGTCGGCATGTATGCGCTTCACGGCCTCTTGCATCATGATGGGGGCGCAAAGAATGCCAATCTCGTTTTCAATGTTTGACTTTCCACTGATGATGCCGATGCTTGAAAAGTCTTTCGACAGGACGGAACCACCCATAATGCCCCCGTTATCATCTCCATTCTTAATCAACACTTGCGTGGTGCGAGTGTAGGTGGGGGTGGTGGTTTTAATCTTGAAGATTGCGATGGATAGGCACACCAGAATGGAAATAAGGATCCAATGCCAGTTGCCTAGAAGTAGGTAAGCAATCTCTTCAAACTTAATGCCGTCTTCTTCTTCTTGAGGGGCATTAAGGTTAGGCTGACGTTCAATCATTTGTATGTAGGTCTGTGATTAATTGAATTTGCGTACAAAGTTAATACTTTTTCTATCTATTTAAACTCCTTGTGTTTATAAAATGTTTACAAGCTAGGTGATTTTGTTTATTTTTGGAGAATATTGTGTGGTAATTGCGTTATCTTTTCCTTAATTCCCAGAAAGCTACGGCGGCGGCAGCGGCCACGTTGAGTGAGTCGACGTGGTGGGCCATGGGAATGCGGACGGTGTAGTCGG
>CAVKKI010000131.1:0-7496 GCA_963656725.1 Oribacterium sp.
CCGGTCTGGGGCAACTTTTCGGCCCAGTGGAAAACACACGCAGCGTGTTACCTTAGAGAAAACTGCATGGAACAAAACAAGCCTTTTAAATACTTGCAACATATTGACTCGCCCGCCGACCTGCGACGCCTCCCCCTCGAAGCGCTGCCCACGGTGTGCGAGGAACTGCGTCGCGACATCATCAACGAACTGGCCTATAACCCCGGGCATTTTGCCTCGAGCCTTGGTTCGGTAGAGATTACCGTGGCCATGCACTACGTGTTTAATACCCCCTACGACCGCATCGTGTGGGATGTGGGGCATCAAGCCTACGGTCATAAAATTCTGACCGGTCGGCGCGACGCATTCCGCACCAATCGCAAACTGCATGGCATTCGCCCCTTCCCCTCGCCCGACGAGAGCGAGTATGACACGTTTGCCTGTGGCCACGCCTCCAACTCTATTTCGGCCGCCTTGGGCATGTCGCTCGCTGCGGTGAAGAAGGGCGAGAACGACCGCCACGTGGTGGCCTTGATTGGCGACGGAGCCATGAGCGGCGGGTTGGCGTTTGAGGGATTGAACAACGTGTCGGACACGCCCAACAACATGCTCATTATTCTCAACGACAACCACATGAGCATTGACCGCGCGGTGGGTGGCATGAAGGAATATTTGCTTCATCTGCACACAAGCAGTTGGTATAACCGAGTGCGATTTTCCATTTCGCGTAAACTCACCCGCTTGGGGTTGCTCACCGAAAATCGTCGGCAAGCCGTGCTTCGCTTCAACAACTCGGTGAAATCGCTATTGGCCAATCAGCAAAACATTTTTGAGGGACTCAATATTCGCTATTTCGGGCCTACCGACGGCCACAACGTGGTGGAACTGGTGCGCATTCTCAATGAAATAAAAGACATGAAGGGGCCCAAACTCCTTCACCTACACACGCACAAAGGCATGGGCTATAAGCCCGCCATGGAGAACGCCACGGTGTGGCACGCTCCCGGCAAATTTTGCATTGAGAGCGGCGAGCGAATTGTGGAAAAACCGCAGACGGCACAGCCGCCCAAATTTCAAGATGTGTTTGGCCACACGTTGCTTGAACTGGCTCAACAGAATGAGCGCATTGTGGGTGTGACGCCCGCCATGCCCACGGGTTGCAGCATGAACATTTTGATGAAAGCCTTGCCCGACCGCGCCTTTGACGTGGGCATTGCCGAGGGTCACGCCGTGACCTTCTCGGCCGGCATGGCAAAGGAGGGGCTCATTCCCTTCTGCAACATCTACTCCGCCTTTGCGCAACGCGCCTACGACAATCTTATTCACGACGCTGCCTTGCTCAATCTGCCCCTCGTGCTCTGCCTAGACCGTGCGGGCTTGGTGGGAGAGGACGGGCCTACGCACCACGGTGCCTTCGACTTGGCCGCCTTGCGCCCCATTCCCAACCTCACCATTGCCTCACCTTTTGATGAGGCCGAACTGCGCCGATTGATGTACACCGCGCAACTGCCCGGCAAAGGCACGTTTGTGATTCGCTACCCAAGAGGTTGCGGTTCGCTAGTGGAGTGGCGCGTGCCGCTCGAAGAGGTGCCTGTGGGCAGAGGGCGCAAACTGAAAGAGGGGCGCGATTTGGCCGTGTTGACTCTTGGCCCCATTGGCACAGAAGCAGCCAAGGCTATCGAACTGGCTGAGGCTGAGCAGCCCGAATTGAGCATTGCTCACTACGACCTTCGTTTCCTAAAGCCCCTCGACGAGGAAATGCTCGAGGAGGTGGCCACTCGCTTCCGTCGCATCGTTACTGTGGAAGACGGGGTGCGCATGGGCGGCATGGGTTCGGCCGTGATGGAGTGGATGGCCGATCATGGCCACACACCGCAAATCACTCGCCTTGGTTTGCCCGATGCGTTTGTGGAGCATGGCACGGTGAGCGAGCTGAGAAGGATTGTGGGGCTTGATGCGGAAAGCATAAAGGAGAAACTATTGGGGTGCTAGTAATTGGGGGGCGACGCGTCCCGCGTCGGGGCAAGCACAAATGCTAGCTAGTTATTAATATATATATATCACAAAAGCGAGGGCTGAAAGCCCTCGCTTTTGTGATGATAATAAAATTCTCAATTAATTGGCTGCTAGCGTTACTTCTTGCTCCGACGCGGGACGCGTCGCCCCCCAATTGCTAGCGCCCCCCAAAAAAAAATTTGCTAATGCAATCGAGCCGCTGCATCACTGCAACGGCTCGATCTGTTTAGGTACAAGTTAAAACTATGGTTAATGTCGCTACATTAAGTAGTAACTTGCTTCAGTTTATTGATATTGTTTAATTAAATGGGTTTGCATCTTTCATCAAGGGGTTGTTTTCAAGCTCCTTGTCGGGGATAGAGAAGTAGAGACGCTTGTCGTTGTAGGGGATGGCGCCTGCGGAGGTGACATTGTTGTAGTAGTCGTTGGCCGGACGCGTCATGTCTTTCTTAAAGCGCTTCAGCGTGAGCAAGCTGCGACCTTCGCCCCAGAACTCCATGCGCCAGTTGAAGTAGATTTCGTCGAGCAAGTCGCTCTGCTCCATCGTGGCCAGTTTTTCGGCCTTCTTCACATCGCGCTCGTCGAGGATTGACTTGAGGAAAGAGCGGCCCTTCTCCAAGTTGCCCAAACGAGTAGCTGCCTCGGCGGCAATCATGTAAGGCTCTTCGATGCGCATAAATTGGATGTCGTTGGTCCAGGTAGCGTCGCCCATGGGGGTGCGGGCTGGGTCGTAGAATTTGTTGACGGGCATGTAGAGGTAGCCAGCGGGGAACTGATTCTTACGGCCGTCCCAATAGATGGGCGTGGGCTCTTCTTCCTCTTCATCTTCGCTCTCGGTGGCTTCCTCATCGGCCGTGGTGGCGGTGAGTTCGCCTCCATCAGGGTCGGCATAGTATTCGCCAGCTTGGTTGTAGAGGTCGATGTTGATGCTCTTGTAGTCGCCAGCGGCAGAGTAGCTATAGGTGAAGTAGTCGATCATACCCCAGAAGGTGCAAAGGCCGCCAGTGGTTTCGTTGGTGATGTCGATGCCCCACATCCAGTTGTTATTGTTGATGGAGTTGAAGCCCCAAGTGAGGTTGTCGTAGGTGAGAATCTGCTTGCCGCTTTTTTCAATGGCCGTTTCAGCTTGAGCGAGTGCATTGGTGTTGTCGCCCTTTTGCAAGTAGGCATAGGCCAAGATGGTGTGAGCCACAGAGAGGTCGGGCATGCTGATGTCGGTGGGAGCGCAGCCGTTTTCTTCAGCATACTCATAGGCTTCGATGGCCGAGGTGAGGTCGTTGATGATTTGCGTGTAAACCTGATCGACCGTGGAGGGAGCTAGATAGTTCGACTCGGTGGCGGTGAGGTAGAGGGGCAGCACCTTGCGATCTTTGCTCTCGTCGTAGGGAGGAGCGTAGTGGGTCACGAGGTTGAAGTAGCTGTGAGCGCGAAGCGTTTTAGCCACGGCATAGTAGAGGGCGTTTTCTCCGTTTTCGGGCAACTCGTCGTTGGTCATGTCGATGATGGAGTTGGCCGAATTGATGACGCGATAGTAGTAGCGCCAAATGATGTAGGAGCGGTTGGCGCTTTGGGTGTAGGCCTGAAGGCGTGCTTCGGCACGGAACCATCCGTAGGAGCAGCCCTTGGGGAACACCATGTCGCCCGACACGAGGTCGTCAACAATGTCGACAGACTTCTGGCCGAAGTCGTCTTGCTGCGTGGTGCCACCCGATTGCCAAGCCACGAGGTTGGAGTTGACACCGTTTACCTGACCGAGGAGAATGTTGGTGTTCCACTTCATGTTCTTCTCCATCTGGTCGGCAGTGATGTAGTTGCCGTCGGGCTCACGATCTAAGAAACTTTCGCTGCACGATGTCAGTGCCAAAGCGCTAGTGGCGCCAAGGGCAAGAGTCATCAGTTTGTGCTTGAATATGTAGTTCATAATGAAATAATCTTTGATGTTTTTGTGAATGTTAGCTTATCGTTTTCTGCTTAAGGCTGAAAGGCTCTGCTTGGGTTAGAAGTTGAGCTTTAAGCCAATGGTGAAGCTAGAAGAGGGCAAATATTGCGTGGTGCTTGACAGACCAGAGATGCTGGTGCTAGGCATGAAACCGCGACGGGCCGAGAGGTAGAATAGGTTCTGACCAGTGGCATAGATTTGCACTCCGTGCATACCGCCAAGACGCTCAGTGAGGCGCTCGGGCAGGTTGTAAGCCAAAGTAACGTTCGAGAGGGTGAGGTAGCTGCGGCTAGTGAGCCAACGGGTGGAAGCGATGCTAGCGTAGTAGCCCTCGTTGCTATCGTTGCTAAGTTTGGGCACATCGGTTACGTCGCCAGCCTTCTGCCAACGCTTCTCAATGTCTTTGTGCCAGTTGTAGGCACCGGCGGAGTTGTCGCCCATGAGCAAGCGGTAGGTGTTGTCGAAGGCTTTGCCGCCTAAACCGTAAGAGAAGGTGGTGGAGAGGGTGAAGTCCTTGATGCGGAGGTCGAAACCGAAACCACCAGTGAGTTTAGGCATAGCGCTGTCGCCCGTGTATTTATAAGTGGCTTCTGCACCATTCTCGGTGAGCTCTTCGCTGAGGGTGTAGTTCTGACCCTTGTATTGGCTACGGAAGGTTTCCATATTGGTAATGTCCTTCGTGGTGCCGTCTTCAAAGGTAGCTACGAGTTTCTTGTATTGAGCAACGCCCGTTTCGGGATTCACACCAGCGTATTCGCGAAGGTAGAAGTCGTAGAGTGAGTGACCCTTCTGCCAGCAGTAATAGCTAGTTTGGTAGTAGTCTTGAGGCTGACCCGTACCGGCATCGAGGGGCATTTCCACCATTTCGTTCTTATAGTGAGCAGCGTTGAGTCGGAAGTCGAAGCTAACGTTCTCTTTCTTTACGAGGTGAGCCGTCAAGTTGATTTCCACACCCGAGTTGCGCATCTTGCCATCGTTTACGGGGTAAGAAGCATAACCCATAGAGGGGTTCACGGCCTTGAGGAAGAGCATGTCGTAGGTGAGCTTGTTGAAGTAGTCGATTTCACCTTCTAACACGCCGCCGAGGTCGAATTCCACACCCACGTTCCAGTTGCTCGTCTTTTCCCAAGTGAGGTCCTTGTTACCCTTCTTGCTTAAGGTGAGCGAGGTGTTGCCGTTCATCTCACCAATGCTGTAGATGTCGTTGAAGGGATAGTAGGCGGCAGCGTAATTGCTTAGCGCTGTGGCCGAAAGGCTTTGGTTACCTACGAGCCCCCAGCTGGCCTTGAGCTTCAAGTTGCGTACCACGTTTTGGTTTTGCATGAAGTCTTCCTTAGTGATGTTCCAGGCGGCGCTGATGGAGCCGAACTTACCCCAACGGTGGCCCTTGGCGAAACGGCTGGAACCATCGGCACGGAAGGAGGCGTTGAAGAAGTATTTCGAATCGTAGTCGTAAGCCACTTGGCCAAACCATGAGTCGAGGGCGTAGCCGTAAGAGTAGCCGTAGTTGCTTTGGTAGCTAACAGCGTTGCCAAGTTGTGTGCCTTTGGCTAGAACGAGGTTATATTTTGAGATGTAAGAGCGCTCGGTGTTTGTCCAATAGCTTTCGTGACCCACGAAGGCGCTCACGTTGTGCACGTCGTTGTAGAGGTGGCCCCAGTTGAGAATTTGGTTGCCTGTGATGCCGCGTGAGGTGAAGTAGGTTTTGTCAAGACGTCCGTTCACACTTTGTGCGTCGCCATAGAAGGGGTTGGTGATGACGTCGTTCAGCGCATTATAATAGGTGTAGCCCAAGTTGCCCGTGAGGCGGAAATCCTTGAGGAAGCGCACCTCGAGCGAAGCGTTGCCCGTGAATTGGTCAACCTTTGTGCGGTCCATGTCCAAATTAGCTGAACCGGCGGGGCTGATGCCCATTGCGTAGGGACGGCCTGCTGAGGTTGTGTTGCCATAGTCGTAGCGATAGCCGCCTACGTTTTCGTCTACTACACGATTACCATTTTCATCGTGATAGAAAACGGGGAAGATGGAGGGACAGAGCACGGAGAACTCAAGGGCGTTGTTGGATGCGGCATCATTTTGCACCGATTTGTTTTGCTCGGTGTTGGCATAAGAAAGATTAACGCTACCCTTCAACCACTTGGTGATTTGCGACTCTACGTTGCTGCGCACGCTGAAGCGGCGGAAGTCGGCACCTACCACATATCCTTTATCTTTTACATAACCAATAGAGGTGTAGAAGGTGGTGTGGTCGTTACCGCCCGAGAGGTTGACGCTACCATCCACCTTGTGACCGGTGCGATAGAGTTCGTCGAGCCACTTCTCAGGGTTGTATTTGCGAGTGATGCCGCTATTGAATTTGCCCGTGGTGGGGTCGATGAGATCAGCACCTTCGGCATTCCACATATTGTATTGAACGGGCAGACCATAATCGTCGTTGAAGAGATGTTGCGAAGCCAATTGCTTTGCCTTTTCTTCATCATAACCATAGTCGCTGCTCATGTAACCATTCTTCATGCCCTCCCAAGTGAGTTCGGTGAAACGCTCGGGCGAGGTGATGGTGTTGTAGGTGGGAAGCCAACGGCCGCTCACGGAGTATTTTACGTCGGCACCTACATGAAGTTTGCCTTTCTGACCGTGCTTGGTGGTGATGATGACTACGCCATTGGCACCACGCGAACCGTAGAGGGCGGAGGCTGTGGCGTCTTTCATCACGTCGATTGACTGAATATCTTTGGGGTCGATGCTCGAGAAGTCGCCATCATAAGGCACACCGTCGAGCACGATGAGGGGTGTTTGTGAACTATTGATTGAACCTAAACCGCGAATCACGATAGAGGAGCTAGCGCCAGGGTTGCCATCGTCGTTGATAATCTGCACACCGGCCACTTCGCCCTGAAGGGCTTCGGTTACTTCGGTGGTGGCTTTGGCTTCGATTTTCTCTCCTTTCACTTTGGCGGCAGCACCGGTGAACGATGCTTTCGTTGCCTTGCCGTAAGCCACAACGTAAGCCTCGCCAAGTTGCTGCTCATTTTCTTTGAGCGTAACTTGCACGTTGCCCGAGATGCTCACGGTGGCTGTGGTCATGCCAAACGAGCTAACGCTCAGTTGTTTTGAGCCAGCAGGCACGTTGCTCAACGTGAAATTACCGTTGGCATCGGTGGCTGTTTTTACTTTTGAACCTTTCACTTGTACAAGTGCGCCCGAAACGGGGTGGCCTGTTGCGTCGAGAACGCGACCTGTCACCTTTTTCTGCGCCGAAGCTGTGGCTGCTGTCATCAGCAACGCAGCTCCCAAAAGCACTAACTTTTTGTTCATATTACCTAAATGTTTAAATTTTGTATTTTCTCGTTTAGCTTTTCGTGCCTTCTCCTCTTAAAATGCTATTCTCCTCGTGGCACGTTATTTTGCTTTAGAAATGCATAAAGTGTATAATTATGCATTATCTGTAATCAAAATGTCAATAAATAGTGGTTAATCTGAGCAAAGATTTACTTTTCGGTTGCAAATATATGGATTTATATTTATTAAAATCAAACTTAACAATAGAAAATTTTAACTGGGG
>CAVKKI010000132.1:0-7369 GCA_963656725.1 Oribacterium sp.
CATGGATAGATAACATTGATTTCATGTTAACTCACACTAATTCTTGTAGAACCAATTTAATTTCTTGATTTATGCTTATGCTCTGTGGGTTTCTCTCAATCTTTTAGCAGCATTCTTTTGTCTTTTGCATTCCACTTGCACCGCTATTTTGCATTTGTGCTTGCCCCGACGCGGGACGCGTCGCCCCCCCAAGAGCTTGCTTGCCCCTCGGAGAGTTGTCGGAGAGTTGCTAGCGGGCCACTAGCGCTGTGGGCGTTGGGGCCAGAATAGATAGGCGCAAAATTGCATGAGGGCTTTGAGAAATTGCTTCATCGCTCGGTGAGAATTACTTTGAAGGTGAGGAAGATGAGCTTGATGTCGTAGAAGAAGGAGTGGTGAGCCACGTAGTCGAGATAGAGCGCAAGTTTTTGCTGCATGATGGTGTGAATGTAGAAGTCCTCGGGGTCGGCGGCCTGCTCCATCAGTTCGTTCTCGTTGCGGAAGCGAATGCTAGCGGGGTCGGTGATGCCCGGGCGCACGTCGAGAGCGTGAAGCTGTTCGGGCGTCCAGTAGTTCACGTAGTGGCGCACCTCGGGGCGAGGCCCTACAAGGCTCATCTGTCCTAGCAACACATTGATGAGTTGCGGCAGTTCATCGAGTTTGTATTTGCGAATGTAGTAGCCCGAACGGGTTACGCGTGGGTCGCGTCCGCCAATGGTCACGAGCGAACCTTTGTCGGCTCCTATGCGCATGGAGCGAAACTTAAAGATGCGGAAGTCGCGGTTGTAGCGGCCCACACGCACTTGGCGGTAGAACACGGGGCCTTGCGAGTCGAGTTTTATCCACACGGCCAGCACTAAAAATAAAGGGGAAAGCACCAATAGGCCACAGGCTGAGGCCACGATGTCGAAAAGTCGTTTCATCATAAAAGGGTTGGGTTAATAGAAAAAAGGCTTGAAGCGCAGCAGAGGGCAGTTTGTGTCCATACGCTTCAAGCCTTTCTTTTGATAGGTTTATAGCTTAATGTTATAAGTTAGAGACGATTTCGCAGAAATTCTCAATCACATACTCAAGGTCCTCGTCGGTCATGCGGGTGTTGAGGGGTAGGGTGATTTCGTTTTCAAACTGATGGAATGCGTTGGGGAAGTCTTTGATGTCGAAGCCCAGTTTGCGGTAGGCTGTCATCAAAGGCAATGGCTTGTAGTGTACGTTGGTGGCAATGCCTCGCTCAGCCATCTGTTCAATTACGTGGTTGGCCTCTTGACGCGTGCGACCAATGAGGCGCACTAGGTAGAGGTGGCCCGATGAGGTGTAATCCTCTCCGTAGTGACGCAACACCTTTACGGACAAATTGCGGAAAGCCTCGTCGTAGCGCTCAATCATTTGGCGGCGGCGGCTGAGCATGCCCTTGTAGCGTTGCATCTGCACAAGGCCAATAGCGGCTACCACATCGGTCATGTTACACTTATACCACGTGCCAATGATGTCATACTCCCAAGCGCCGAGCTTCGTTTTGGCCAGCGCGTCTTTGTTCTGCCCATGTAGGCTCAGCAACTGTGCCTTGCGATAGAGGTTGGCGTTCCACGTCTCCCCCTCCGTTTCGGGCACACCGCTGAAGAGGTTGTCGGCGTTCTTATCCAAATCTTTCACGGCCACTTCTTCCCCAAAGGGAAGGTTCCAAGTTAAGGCTCCGCCCTCGGCGGTGGTGAAATTCTTCACTGCGTGGAAGGAGAACGAGGAGAAATCGGCTATTGCGCCCACCTTCTTTCCCTTGCGCTCGGCTCCGAAAGCATGCGCCGCATCGCAGCACACGGCCACACGGCCTAGGCGGCGTTGTAGGTCTGTTTTAGGGGTGAAAAGGTGCTTTTTGCGCTCCACAATGTCGAAAATGCGGTCGTAGTTGCAGGGAATGCCACCGAGGTCTACGGGGATGATGGCCTTCGTTTGCGGGGTGATGGCTCGCTCTAGAGCATCGTAGTCCATCTCAAGGCAGTCGGGTTGCACGTCGACCAGCACGAGGCGCGCCCCCACGTGTTCCACCACCGAGGCGCTGGCCGTGTAGGTGTAGGCTGGCACGATTACCTCATCGCTCTCGCCTATGCCCAACAAGCGCAGAGCCATTTCTCCGCAAGCCGTTTGCGAGTTGAGACACACGGCTTTTGCCGAGCCAACAAACTCGGCCACTTTCTGTTCTAGTTTCTTTGTGCGCGGTCCGGTGGTGATCCAGCCCGATAGTATCGCATCGCGCACCTCGTTAGCCTCGGCCTCCGTCATATCGGGGGGCGAGAAGGGCACATTTCGCAGTTTCTTTGTCATAATCTTTTTGTTCTGTATAATTTAAAGGCCATAAAAGCCTGCATTGTGTGATGCAGGCCTTTATGGCTCTAATTGTTTTCGAAAAATAGGATTGATTGGGGCTTAGTCGTCCTCGCCGTGGCGAAGAAAACCATAAACAAATTGCCACACATAGCCCAGTCGGCTATAGTGGGCCACGTGGCGATATTTCCACGAATAGCGGAAGGCGTTGCGAATTACGCTCCAACGCTCGTACCAGGGGCCGCGCCCTTGGTTGTAGATGGCGCTTTCATCGTAGAGCGCACTCTCAATGGCACGTTCTGCATAGGGACTATTAGCTTGCACAGTGGGGTCAGTAAATTGGATGCCGAGGTGGCGAGCTGCAATGGTGTTCATTACATCAACGAACCCATTGAGGCGGAATTGCTGGCATTTTTTATAGAAAGCCGCCCACGCAATTTTCTCTTGATTGGCCTTTATCCAAAAAGCCCAGTCCACGAAGTGTCGCAGGTTGATGCCCTCCACCAAGAAGTGAAGTTGTGAGTGGTAGAGCAAGAACAATCCCTCGGCCTCGAGCGGCAGTGTGTAAATGCCCGTGCTGGCCATCTCTTCTAGATCTTGTCCATCGCCTATTTGCTCCACGAGGTAGCGGTTGAGTGCTTTGTCCACCCCACCGCGTCGGGCGGCGGTGAAGTATTGATGGTTTTCAATGGTCAAGCCTTTGTAGCCGATGTGCGAGTGTTTATACCACCCATCGTCTACGTTGAGGCCTGCCTCACGTGCCACGTCATTGCCTTCTTGATATCCGGCTTGCCCCTCGGCATTGAGAAGGTAGCAGTCGAAGTCGCCAAACTCTCGGTGACTCGGCTCGGTGTAGTATCGGCTGTGGGCCATCCCTTTAAACACGATGGTGCGCAGTCCTTTGCGTTTCCACATCTCTGCCACCTGCATGGCCCAAGCCTTGTGTTGTGTGTAGTGTTTTTCCACCGCTAGGGTCTGGGCGTAGAGCTGCATGAGTTCGCTTTTCGAGGGAAAAGTTCTTTCTATTGATGATGTGGCTTCTGAATTTTGTGCTTTTTCATCGCTAGCCGCCTTTATCTTTTGCAGGGCCTCCATCACGAGGCCTCTCACGCCTTGCTTTTGGGCAAGGGTTAGCACCTCGGGCCAGTTTATGCTCTCGGTGAGGGGGAGGGGCTGGCCAATGATGGCTGTGCGGAGGAGGGTGAGGAGGGCGGCTGAACTAGACATGAGAATGAATTAATTTCCTTCCAGTAAACATTCCCACAATAGTTCCCCATCCATACGACACGTGTACACAGAAAAACATCATGAATAGTGGAAAATGATATTTCCATCCATACTCTTTAGCAGCCATGAAGGAGGCAATAAGGTCGCAGAGGAAATATAAAGCCAATCCTGCTATCCATGCATAGAAGAATGGGAACCATACACACGAGAGTACAGCTCCTCCTATGATTCCGATTACAAATAGTAGTGGAATCAGATGACGCAAACCTATTGAATCTCGATCCACATAGAACAGATGACCGATTGATTCGCCGTTGGCATACATTTGCTGACAGTTTTTTTTCAACGTGTCGCGTGAAAAATAGGTGCAAACAATTTCAGGGTCAAGATAAATCTTGTATCCTGCTTTTCTTATGCGTGAGTTAAACTCATTATCTTCCCCCCGTGGCAAGTCTTCACGCATTCCGCCTATTTTGTCTATTACTTTTCTAGGGAAGCATCCGAAGGGTACGGTGTCGACAAATCCAGCCGGTGCTCCCACACGGAACGCTGCCCCCCCAATGCCAAAGCGCGATTGATTTAATATGGCGGACGATTCGGGAATTAGCCCAGAATGTTGGGGGCGTATGGAACATACGCCCCCAACATTCCCGATAAATTCAGGCTCGCAGCCCAACGTTTCGGCGTTAGCCGAAAAATTTTTTACGCATTTTTCCACATACACCTTATTATAGGTGGCATGGGCATCAAGTCGCACAATGTAGGGGGCATCAGACTGTTTAACCCCTATGTTGAAGGCAATAGACTGAATGCGCCCAGGGTTATGGATGAAGCGGATGTTGGGATGTTTTTCCCGATAAGACTCAACAATCTCTTGCGTGCGGTCTTTGCTTCCTCCGTCAACGACCATCACGTCCATCTCCTCAAAAGGGAAGGTTTGCTCAATGACAGAGTCTAGGCAACGGGCTATAAACTTTTCTTCGTTGAGGGTGGGGATGATGATGGCTACTTTATAGTTATGCTTATTCATTGCTTTCAACGTTTCCCTAATAGTAATCTAATTTTATGCTGTAAGCTTGTAGGTATCATGCTCCATATTAAATAGGAAAACTTATAGTCATGATTTCTCCAATACTTTTCAACATCCATCCATTGATGCTTCTTCTGCCACAAGGCAAGAATTTGGTCACGTTTGTCTGTATGGGTGGAAGAAGGATGATTCAAAGGTTCATTGCCGGCTTTAATTTCATCGTACTGCACCTCAAATTTGTTTATCGAAGCAGCATGCACAGTTTGCAAGCCTTTGTTTGTGTTCACAATCAGACAAGACACCCCTTTTTCAATATCAATATGTTCTTTTAAGTCAGCTCTCTCACCGACAATTCCCCAAAAATCACCTAACGTGATGTCGGCTGCACGTTCGGGCTTGGCATAAGGACAATGGTAACAGGAATCTCGATACGTTTCTCCTTCCAAAAAGTAGGTCATGTAAGAAGATAATCGGTGATTCACTTTTTTCACGCTCCCATCCTCGTAAACGATTCTATTGTTGAAAGTCCATCCTTGGCCTTTGTCTCTGAAAATGAAATCTTTTATAGGTTTCTTTTTATATTGTTCCAAAGAAGAATGAAACATTTCGACATTTGGCACACCATGACAAATCACTTCTATTGTCAGCAAGTTGTCATGATTTTTTGTGAATCGTTTTATTGCTGCTATTTGACAAGGAGTGCCTGAGAACAAAACTTTATGACCTCCCTTTAATGCTTCTTTTACAGATTTATAAATGCCTGAAGTGTCGCTTTGCACATATTTTGAGCCATACATTCTCCTCACTTCTTTTTCATCAGTGGTCAGTATGTGGCGAGGATGAAGTTGGGAGTCCAATACACAACCAGCAATCATCCAACCTTCCGAAAGTAGATGTTCAGCAATGGCTGCAAACACACCGCCAGATGAAGAAAAATTAATTTTTTCACTCTCAGAACGTACCGCTGCAAAGGTAGCTATGGGGTGTGTAGTGAGTAAGGGATGCTCTACTATGCATTGTTGGGCACACAAACCACAATCGATACAGATTTCATCGTTAATTACAGGTTTGCTGAATCCCAAAGAATCAACGCCCATAGATATGCATTGCTTGGGACATAGTGTAGCACATAGTCCACAGCCAGCACATTCGGAATTCTTAAAATCTGTGACTCTACGTTTCTTGAATTTGTTGTCTATCATTGTTTCGTTTATAGCAAATAGGCACTAAGCGTTGCAGCACGAGTTTATCGCTTCTTTCAAATAACTTATTGCAGTTTTTCGCTCCACATCTAAAATATGTTCTGCATGAGCAAAATCTAAATCAAGAGGAATGTTTTCTTGAGGTTCGTATCGGTCAAGCAATTCCAATTTTTTCAATAAGGAAACGACTCTGCTGCTCTGCGAATGTGCAGAACCATAGTTCCGATCAAACACGAAGAAAGGTGTATGCAAGTTTATGGAGAACGCTGTACCATGAAATGAGTCTGTAACTACAGCCGTAGCATGATCCACTAAACTTAGAAATTCAAGAGGGCCTGTTGGAACAATTTTTGAAGCATAACTCATGTCTTCATGCTCATATGGGATGGCTATCACATCACATTGATAGCTTTTTTTGAGTTTGTTTATACAAAGTTTTGCTTGTGGAGAAGGCGTATCAAGAAAATATGCCAATACGTAAGGCTTTTCTTTTTGAGGTGTTTCAAGTTCCTTTCTCCACGTTTCGCCATTCAACAACAAAGTCGGGTCAAGAAGATGAAATGAGTCTCTTCCACAAAGTTCTTTTATCAACTTTACACCACTATCTTCTC
This sequence comes from Oribacterium sp., assembly GCA_963656725.1. GTDB lineage: Bacteria > Bacteroidota > Bacteroidia > Bacteroidales > Bacteroidaceae > Alloprevotella. Next base: position 6,366 of record CAVKKI010000132.1, read on the forward strand.
TTACCGAAAGACAATTGAATTCAGAAATCCACTTTCTGAGTTTGCTTACATTATATGTAGGAACAAACTCATGTCCCATACTCGTAGAAAAAGAAATGCGTTTACTCATGGGTGCAAATCTTAGATAGTACATCGGATCGACATAAAGCGAAGTTGAATCCCACAACTGGTCGCTTCCAGCAATGCAAGCCACCGAATCACCTGCTTCTTTTTTCAATTCTCTCCAAGCAAACCTTTGTGGTTTCAAATACGACTGCTCAAATTCCGCAAATCTTTTTGCCGAGTCTCCAACTAAAGACTTCTGATACGAACTTCTATAAGCTTTCAAAGTTTTAAGGTCAAACGTAAGCAAGGTGCGCCACAATATGGTAAAGAGCTTCCCCAATCTAAAATCGCGTCCTTTAACAATGCTTTTTCTTGCCACCAACTCACATTCATAACCCAATTTCTCAATTATAAATTTCGTTGCAAACGCTTGCAATGACGAACCGTAATTATAGCCAGAAAAGAGGGTTGTTAATAATACCTTGCCCATTTAAACTTGATTATTTATTCATTTATCGTTTTGAAAAGAATCCTTTCAATGAATATCTCAAAGCTTTGTATACAGACATTCCATCTTTACCATATACATTGCGCCTAAAAATAGGCCAGTAAATTAAATAGACGAGTCCTAATACAGAACCAAAGATTCTTCTATCCGTCCATCCTAGGTTTTCAAAGTATTTTTCGTTATATCCTTCAAACCATTGGCTCGGACTTGGATTGATTGTTGCTATTGTATCAGGGTAATACATCATCTTCAATCCCTTTTTCTTTACGGAAAACATAAACATATTTTCTTCACCTCCTCCATTTTCTGTTCCTGACCCCATCTTTTCATCAAACCAAATATGGTTTGACACCATCAGGTTACGTGAAAACGTAATCTGATGGGAAGAAGTCTTTAGGATTTGCATAAATCCTAAAGACTTCTTCCCTTCAGGATACGCCTTGATAATATC
>CAVKKI010000133.1:0-5589 GCA_963656725.1 Oribacterium sp.
GCCTACTACATCGTATTTTTCAGTAGCTGAACCTTCTGTTGCTGATATATTTTGTGTAAAATGATGAGAACCATACATAGCAGGACGAACTAATTCAGTAAAACCTGCGTCTACAATCACAAATTTTTTGATATGACTCTCCTTTACGTAGAGTGTTCTTGCTATAAGTGTACCGCATTGAGCCACCACACTTCGACCTAGCTCGAAATGGAGATGTTGATGTGGACGTAGGTCTAAATGTTCCCTAAAGGTTTGGAAATAGTCGTGGAAATTAGGGATGGGGTTGCTATCGGGGTTGGCATAATCAATGCCCAAGCCACCGCCCACATTGATATTAGAAGTGGTGATTCCCTCCTCTTCAAGGACTTTTTGCAGTTCGTTAATGCGATGGCATAGGTTGACGAAAGAAGTAAAGTGGAGTATTTGACTGCCGATGTGAAAGTGCAGTCCCGTATAGTTCACCCCTTTTAGTGTTTGCGCCTTGCGTATGGTTAAAATCATGTCTTCCATTGCAATGCCAAACTTGTTTTCGTTTAGTCCTGTTGTGATTTTTGCGTGTGTGTGAGCATCGACGTTGGGGTTTATGCGAAAAGCCACGTTGGCCACCAGCCCCATCTCAAGTGCTATTTCATTTATCACTTCTAGTTCGGGAATACTTTCTACGTTGAAGCTGTGAATGCCTTCATTCAGAGCAGTTTTGATTTCCCAATCAGCTTTGCCCACACCAGCAAAGACAATGTCTTTTCCTGCAAATCCAGCCATTCGGGCAGCTTCTATCTCTCCTCCCGACACAGTATCTGCTCCAAAACCCGAAGTAGCGATGGTGTGGAGAATGCGTGGGTTGGCATTGGCTTTTACTGCATAGTGAACATGATAGTTAGGATAAGTGTCAATTTCCTTATGAATGGCTTGCAGCGTTTGCCGCAGCAATTCAATGTCATAGTAGTAGAAGGGGGTGGAGATTGCGCTGAATTTTTGCGTTGGGAATGTAGTCATTCGTCGTGTGTTTAGTTAGTATGATAGTTTATAAGGATTTTATTTTAAAGGTGGTGCCTTAATCTCCACCCTTAATAACAACATTTTTCTTCGTTATTTGAATAATTTCTCGCTAAGAGCGCAGAGAGCCGTCTTTTTGTCGCTTTCACGCACGAGGAAGGATATGTTGTGATTGCTTCCGCCATAGGAAATCATGCGCACTGGTATGTTGGAAAGAGCCTCAGTAACGAGCGTTTCATAGCCTACATTGCCCCAACGAAGGTCGCCTACTACGCAGATGATGCACATATTTTCTTCGATGCTTACGGTACCAAATTTCTTGAGTTCTTCAACTATGTTAGCCAAGTGGGCATTATTGTCTATGGTTAACGTAACACCAACTTCGCTCGTCGTAACCATGTCAATGGGGGTGTGGTTCACTTCGAAGGTCTCAAATAGCTTGTGAAGAAACCCTGTGGCCAACAGCATACGTGAGGATACAATTTTGATGGCCGTAATGTTGTCTTTAGCGGCTACGGCCTTAATGGTGCCTTCTTGCATTTGTTCATTGATAATGGTGCCAGGGGCAGAGGGGTCCATGGTGTTGAGCAATCTTACGGGCACGCCCGCATAATGTGCTGGTTGTATACACGTAGGATGAAGTATTTTGGCTCCAAAATAAGCTAGTTCGGCTGCTTCCTCAAAATTTAATTGACGCACTGGGGTTGTGTTTGGAACAAAGCGTGGATCGTTATTATGCATGCCGTCAATGTCGGTCCAAATTTGTATTTCATCGGCACGTAAAACGGCGCCAATAAGGCAGGCAGTGTAGTCAGAACCACCACGTTGAAGATTATCGACTTTTCCCTCAACATTGCGACAGATGAAGCCTTGCGTAATGTAGAGGTCGTAGCCAGAATTTTTATCGATAATAGTTTTAATGTGCTCTTTTATGTAAATCATATCTGGCTCTTCTTTCTCGTCGGTGCGCATAAAGTCAAGCGCTGAGATGAGCAACACGTTTACACCTTGTTCTTTTAGATAATTCGTCACCATATTGGTGCTTATCAATTCTCCCTGAGCTAGAATTTCTTTTTCTAACTCAGTTGAAAATTCCATAGATGTGAGATCATGCAGATGCATGAAAATATCGAGCAAAAGTTGGTTGGTCTGCTCTTGAGTTTCTGACTTATCGTAGAGTTGGCTAACGTGTTGGCGATAGAGCGTACGCAGCTTGTTAATCACGTTGCTCGCTGCCTCAGGATTTCGCTTTTTGATATAGTCAGCTATCTCAACGAGCGAGTTGGTTGTTCCCGACATGGCTGAGAGCACAACAATCTTTTTCTCGCCATCGGTAATAAGTTGACTTACTTCTTTCATCCGTTGGGGAGTACCCACAGATGTGCCGCCAAATTTTAGTATCTTCATAATCTTTTGTAAGGTTTTGGGAAGTAGTATTTGTGGTTTATTCGTTGATTTCCATTGCAATGTTGTATTGGTTGGTTACTTCACTTACTTGCTCATTGCCGCAGCGATAAACAATGCCTGGAAATTCAGAAATGAGGCTGAGATTATGTGTTACCATAACCACAGCGCTTCCTTGTTCGCACACAGCTTTAAGAATATTCATAATGTGCCGGCTAGTGTCGAGGTCGAGGTTGCCAATGGGCTCGTCGGCCAACACTACTTTGGGGTGGTTGAGCAAGGCGCGGGCTATACACACTCGTTGCTGCTCGCCACCAGAGAGTTCATGGGGAAATAGGTAGCGCTTTTCAAACAGCTCTACCAAACTAAGCACTTCTTTGATTCGTTGAGGGCGCTCTTTCTTCCTCCACCCCGTGGCTTTTAATACAAAATCGAGATTTTGCTCCACTGTTAGTTCGTGTAGAAAGTGGAAATCTTGAAAAACCACGCCTATTTGTCGTCGAAATAGCGGAATTTGCTTCGTTTTTAGCTTGTTTAGGTCAAAACCGAGCACTTCACCGCTCCCTGAGGCTATGGGTAGCTCTCCGTAGAGCGACTTTAGCAAAGAACTTTTTCCACTTCCCACCTTGCCTATAATGTATATGAAGTCATTGCTGTCAACGTGAAAGTTAACGTCTGACAAAATGGGATGTTCATTATGCCGCAGAACGACATCGGTGAGCTGTATCAACATAAAATGATTTTTTTAGTGAGGATAAATGTTTGAAGTCAGACCCTCTATTCTCGACATTAGATCTTAGTTGGAGAGGGGAAAAATTAGTCGAGCTTCAGAACAGCAAGGAATGCCTTTTGAGGCACCTGTACGTTGCCAATTTCTTTCATGCGTTTTTTCCCTCTTTTCTGCTTTTCGAGGAGTTTACGTTTTCGGCTAATGTCACCGCCATAACATTTGGCCGTTACATCTTTTCTTACTTGTTTAACAGTTTCACGAGCAATTATCTTTGCGCCGATGGCAGCTTGAATTGCGATGTCGAACTGTTGACGAGGAAGCAATTCCTTCAATTTCTCACACATTCTTCGACCGAAATAAACAGAATTGTCTACATGAGTGAGTGTGGAGAGAGCGTCGACAGGTTCTCCGTTAAGCAAAATGTCTAGCTTAACCAGCTTGGACGGTCGGAAACCTATGGGGTGATAGTCGAATGAAGCGTAACCTTTAGAGATACTTTTCAGTTTATCGTAAAAATCTATCACAATTTCGGCTAATGGCATGTCGTAGTAGAGTTCCACACGATTACCCGACACATACTCTTGTTTAACAAGTTCGCCTCGTTTACCCAAGCAGAGAGTCATAATGTTGCCAATATAATCTGTGCGGGTGATAATGGAGGCACGGATATAAGGCTCTTCAATATGATCAATTTCCGTCTGATCGGGCATGCCAGCGGGATTGTGAACTTCACGCATTTCTCCGTGTTTGTCGAAAATGTGATAGCTCACATTGGGCACGGTTGTAATGACATTTATATTAAACTCTCGGTCTAATCGTTCCTGTACAATTTCCATGTGTAAAAGTCCTAAGAAACCGCAACGGAAACCAAAACCAAGTGCAACCGATGACTCGGGCTGAAAAGTGAGTGAGGCGTCGTTGAGTTGAAGTTTCTCAAGGCTTGCACGAAGTTGCTCAAAATCCTCCGTTTCAATGGGATAAACGCCCGCAAACACCATAGGCTTTACCTCCTCAAAACCAGCAATGGCCTTCTTACAAGGATTTGCTACTGTGGTTATGGTGTCACCCACTTTTACCTCAGTGGCTGTCTTTATACCACTCACGATGTAGCCCACATTGCCACAATGAAGGTCTTTTCGAGGAGATAACTCCATTTTCAATACACCAACTTCATCAGCATGATAACTTTTATGTGTGTTGACAAAAATGACGTCTTCATCTTTATGTATGCAGCCATTCACGATTTTAAAGTAGGCGATAATACCGCGGAAAGGGTTAAATACGGAATCAAAAATCAATGCTTGAAGCGGTGCATGCTCTTCACCAACAGGAGCTGGTATGCGTTCAATCACGGCTTCCAAAATTTCTTCTACCCCTTCTCCTGTCTTTCCCGAGGCACGCAAAATGTCTTCTCGATTACATCCTAATAGATCGATAATCTCATCTTCTACTTCCTCGGGCATAGAGTTTGTCATGTCGCATTTACTCAGCACGGGGATAATTTCTAGATCATGCTCAATGGCCATGTAGAGATTAGAGATTGTTTGCGCTTGCACACCCTGCGTGGAGTCCACTAGCAACAAGCACCCCTCACAAGCAGCAATACTTCTCGACACCTCGTAGGCGAAATCAACATGTCCTGGAGTGTCGATTAGGTTTAAATAATAGGTTTCACCCTTGTAGACATACTCCATTTGGATAGCGTGACTCTTGATGGTGATTCCTCGCTCACGTTCCAAATCCATATCATCAAGCATTTGGCCCTCGGTTACCTTTATAGTTTGGGTTTTTTCGAGCAAACGATCGGCAAGAGTGCTTTTGCCATGGTCAATATGTGCAATAATGCAGAAATTACGTATGTGATTCACCTTTAGTATTTAATTTGTTGATTGGGTAGGCAAAGTTACTAAAATTTAAATGCTTCTTCAAAACTTACGGCTTTTTTCAAGTCTTTTTCGCTTAAAAGTACGTCATCACCCTCAATGGGCCACTTTATGCCAATATTGGGGTCGTTATAGGATATGGAACACTCTGTTTCGGGAGCGTAACGATTGTCAACCTTATAAGTGAACACGGCGATGTCACTAATCACTTGAAAACCATGAGCAAAGCCACGTGGGATAAATAGTTGGCGTTTATTCTTTTCTGAGAGTTCTACCATTACGTAGTGTCCGAATGTTGGCGAGGATTTCCGCAAATCAACGGCTACGTCCACAACCGTTCCTTGTAATACTCTAACGAGTTTGGCTTGCGAAGCATCCCCTTTCTGGAAGTGAAGTCCACGAAGCACGCCTCGTGATGACATTGATTGGTTGTCTTGCACAAAATGTACATCGTGGCCGATAGCTAGGTTAAAGTCCTCTTCACGCCATGTTTCCATAAAATAGCCTCTAGCGTCTTCAAATACGCGGGGCTCAAGAATCCAAACATCTGGTATCTCTGTCTTGATATAATTCATT
>CAVKKI010000133.1:5599-7264 GCA_963656725.1 Oribacterium sp.
ATTTTAATTAATACGCAATTTATCTTCTTCTACGTTTGTCGTGAAGTCTGTTTGTAGTTCATGTTCTATAATGTAGTCGCAGAGCGCATCTTCTAAGTAATGCTGAATGGAACGTTTTAACGAACGGGCACCATATTGGGCGTTGTATCCCCTCTCCACCAAGAAAGGAAGTACGTTTTTACCAAGATGCAATACGTAGCCGTTTTTCTTCATCCTTGCTATAAGGTTATCTATTTCAATCGAGGCTATTCGTAAGGCATCTTCTTTCTTTAACATATTAAACACTACGATGTCATCTAATCGATTTAAGAACTCAGGGGCAAACTGTTTGTTTAGTGCCTTGAGAATAAGTGGTTCTGCAATATCCTTGGTTAATTCAGTAGAAACGCGCTCAAATCCGAGCCCGGTGCCAAATTCCTTTAGCTGTTGGGTTCCGCTGTTGGAGGTGAGGATAATTATGGTATTTCTAAAATCGACCGTTACACCATTACCATCAGTCAAGCGCCCATCATCCATCACTTGAAGCAATGTGTTAAATACGTCGGGATGGGCTTTCTCTATCTCATCAAACAAGATGATGGAATAGGGATGACGGCGTACCTTCTCCGTGAGTTGACCGCCTTCTTCAAAACCCACATATCCTGGAGGTGCTCCCACCAAACGACTCACACTATATTTTTCGCCATATTCACTCATATCAATACGAATTAAAGAGTCTTTTGTTCCAAACATCCATTCAGCTAAACATTTCACAAGGTGTGTCTTACCAACTCCTGTAGGTCCAACGAACAAGAACGTGCCTATTGGACGATCGTTACTCTTCAGTCCGAGTCGATTGCGAGTGATGGATTTCACAATTTTCTCAATAGCTTCGTCTTGACCTATTACTTGCTGCTTAATCTCCTCTTTCATATTCTTTAAACGTAGATTCTCATCACTGGCAATTCGAGAGACTGGAACACCGCTCATCATGCTCACAACATCGGCCACGACATTGCTATTCACTTCTATGGGTGTCTCCTTCAATCCAATTTTCCACTCAGTGGTCATCCTATCTAACTCAATGGTGAGTGTTTGCACTTCGTCACGCAGATTGGCAGCTCGTTCATAGTCTTGCTTCTGTGCAGCTTGCAGTTTTTCGTGTCTCTTTATATCGATTTCCTTTTCCTTTTCTTCAATAAACTTAGGAGTCCCTATCGAAGAAAGATGTATGCGTGAACCTGCTTCATCAAGTGCATCAATAGCTTTGTCAGGAAGAGCACGATTGGTGATGTATCTGTGGGTAAACTCAACACAGGCCTTTAGTGCATCCTCCGTATAAATAACGTTGTGATGCTGCTCATAACGTTTTTTCAAATTGCGAAGAATAGTGAGCGTATGTTCTACAGAAGTTGGCTCCATCAATATCTTTTGAAAACGCCGCTCCAAAGCACCATCCTTTTCAATTGACTTTTTAAATTCGCTTATGGTAGTAGCTCCAATACATTGTATTTCTCCACGGGCTAGAGCAGGTTTAAGTATGTTGGCAGCATCTAAACTTCCAGGGGATGCCCCCGCGCCAATAATCGTATGTATCTCGTCAATAAAAAGAATGATTTCAGTATGCGTTTTAAGTTCTTTGATCATTTGACGGATTCTTTCCTCAAATTGCCCACGGTATTGCGT
>CAVKKI010000134.1:0-7205 GCA_963656725.1 Oribacterium sp.
TGCTCGCCACTTGCCCCGACGCGGGACGCGTCGCCCCCCAAGAGCTTGCGCCCCCGGAAGGAGCTAGCGCTTCCCCGCCACCATTCTTGGCCTTCCAAAGCAATCGTTGCGCACCTCCACCTGCTGCAAACCGCTGCTAACGAAAAGCTCGCGCATGGCCTCGGCATAAGCGCAGTTGCCCTCCACCACGAGCCAGCCGCCGGGAGAGAGCCGTTGCTGCGCCAGGCGGCAAAGCGCCTTATAAAAGCGCAAAGGGTCGTCGTTAGGCACAAAAAGCGCCAGTCCCGGCTCATGCTCCAACACATGCTCCTCCATCTCAGCCCGTTCCCGTTCACACACATAAGGCGGATTGCTCACTATCACATCCACCTCGCCCAAAGCGTCAAGAGCAGAAGCGCCAAGCAAATCCACCCGACTAAATTTCACCTCTGCCCCCAACTGCTGGGCATTATCCTTAGCCACCTCGAGCGCCTGGGCCGACACATCCCAAGCCTCCACCTCGGGCTTTAGGCCTTGCTCCTTCAGCGCCAAATAGCAACTCACGGCAATGCAGCCGCTGCCCGTGCCGGCATCGAGCAAGCGCGGCGAGGGGCGGCCAAGAGCCGAAGCCAACTCCACGGCCCAAGCCACGAGTTCCTCCGTTTCGGGCCGTGGAATCAGCACATCGGGCGTCACGCGGAAGCGCCTAGCACAAAACCAAGCGCCACCCAGCACCTGCTGCACCGGCACGCCCCCCACCAGCTGCTCGCACATTGTGTGCAGCCGCTCGCGCTCGTGTTGAGAAAATTGGTTAACTTTGCCGGCATAAACGCTTGTGCGGCTCAGCCCAAAGCCCTCTTCAAAGAGCAACAAGGCAATGGCCCGCGCCTCGCCCTCGCCATAACGCGGTGTGAGCGCACGGCGCACGGCGCAAAACAAATCATCAGTCATTAATTAGATACTTATTAATATAATATATAGGTATGAACCACCTGCAAACTCACGAACTCTATATGCGCCGCTGCATTGAGCTAGCGCAACTAGGCCGTCGGCACGCCGCCCCCAACCCCATGGTGGGCGCGGTGATTGTGTGCCAAGGGCGCATCATTGGCGAGGGCTACCACGCTGTGTGTGGCCAGGGCCACGCCGAGGTCAACGCCATAGCCTCTGTGCGGCCGGCCGACAAACCGCTGCTCAAAGAGAGCACCCTCTACGTCAGTCTCGAGCCCTGCGCCCACTATGGCAAAACGCCGCCCTGCGCACGGCTCATCATTCGCACGGGCATTCCCCGCGTAGTGGTGGGCTGTGTCGACCCCTTTGCCAAGGTGCAAGGCCGTGGCATTGAAATGCTGCGCGAGGCCGGAGTGGAGGTCACAGTGGGCGTGCTCGAAGGGGAGTGTCGCGAACTTAATCGCCGTTTCATCACCGCGCAAACGCTTCACCGCCCCTACATCACGCTCAAATGGGCCCGCTCGGCCGACGGGTTTATCGACCGCTGGCGCGAAGAGCCCGAGCAGCCCGCAGCCCTACTCTCCACCCCCTACACGCAGCTGCGCACCCACGAGCTTCGTTCGCTTCACCAAGCCATCTTGGTGGGGCACGGCACGCTGCAGGCCGACCGTCCGCGCCTCAACCTGCGCCTGTGGAGCGGCAATCAGCCACGCCCCGTGGTGTTGGGCCGAGTGGCCGAGGGCGAACTCCCCGCGGGTTGGCTAGCCTATGCCGATGTGGCCACCGCCTTGCAAGAGCTCTATCGCTCAGAGGGCGTGCAGAGCCTTTTGGTGGAGGGCGGAGCGCAAACGCTGCAAAGCTTCATCGACCAAGGCTTGTGGGACGAGGCTTGGGTGGAACTTTCCTCCCAAGTGTTGGGCAGCGGAGTGCCCGAGCCGCGCATGCCGGTGGGCGTGAAGGTGGAGGCCACACAATTCTACGGCACTCCCTACCTTCACTACGGCCCCGAACCGTTGCCCAACGCCCTCTCTGAGGCCGACAACGAGGCCTGCGCCGAGGCCGAGGCCGTGCAAAGTTAACGATTGCCCGGAAATTAAAACCGCTTAACTTGTCATCAATTCATTAGAAACCCCTTTTCCCCCTCCTCTCTCTCAACCTACCGATTATGTTACAACGCATTCCCCCCGTCACCCGCAACCTGCTGCTAATTAACGTGGTGTGCTTCTTGCTGCAATCTGTGCTCACCACGCAGGGCATCGACCTCACCCAATGGTTGGGCCTACACTTCGTAGTGGCCAGTCAGTTTAAGGTTTGGCAACTCGTGACCTACTTGTTTCTACACGGCAACTTCACCCACCTCTTTTTCAACATGTTTTCGCTTTGGATGTTTGGCCGCGTGGTCGAGGGCACGCTTGGCGCCAAGCGCTTCCTCTTGCTTTATGCCGTGAGCGGCATAGGCGCGGGCTTGTGCCAAGAATTTTTCCAACTGAGCAGCTACTTCTATGAAGGGATGAACGGCTACGACAATGTGGTGCAACTCGACGGCAGCATCCTCACCATGGACGCCTACCTCAATCAATGGACCACCATTGGCGCCTCGGGTGCCTGCTATGGCGTGCTCCTGGCCTTTGGCATGCTCTATCCCAACGAGCGCATCATGTTGCTCATTCCGCCCATTCCGTTAAAGGCGAAATATTTTGTGGCTGGCTATGCCGCCATCGAACTTTTCTCGGCCTACACCTCGAACGACAACGTGGCCCATTTTGCCCACCTGGGCGGCATGCTCTTTGCCTGGGCCCTGCTGCGATGGTGGCGCAAGCGCAGCCAACGCCAGCCGCAGTTCACGGGGTGGCAAAACTATTCCGCTCCGCAGCGAAACACCTCTCTTTGGCAGCGCCTGGTTTCGCTCTTCAACCGCACCACTCACCGCACCACCGAGGGCAACGCCCGCCACACCGCCACCCGAGAGTCGGACTATGAGCAGAACCTTCGCTCGCGCCAAGACGAGGCCCGCATGGACGAGATTCTCGAAAAGGTGCGCCGCTCGGGCTATGACAGTCTTACGCAAGAGGAAAAGCGCGAGCTGTTTAGAATAAGTCATCGATAGAGACTGAGCGCTGGCGCTAGCTCTTGGAGCTGAGCACTTGGGAGCTGAACTCTTGGGGGGCGACGCGTCTCGCGTCGGGGCAAGCACAGAAGCAAGCACTAAAGCAAGCACTAAAGCTATTTAAGATCTATTCAAAAGCTACTTGCTCGCCACTTGCCCCGACGCGGGACGCGTCGCCCCCCAAGAGCTCAGCTCCAAGAGTTCAGTTCCCAAGTGTTCAGCCCCCAGAGTTTGCGCCACTTAAAGCATGTTAATAGTGTTAACGGTGTACCGAAATAATGACAATCCCCTAGGCTAAAATAGCGAGCCTAGGGGATATTTTTTTAGCTAGTTTGCTACTATTTTTTAGCAGTTGCTTGAGGCGAAAAACCAGACGAGAAGAAGGGGAAATTATTAAGCCGGTTGTGAAAACTATTAAGCCGGTAAGAAAAACTATTAAGCCAGTTGTGAAAACTATTAGGCGGGTAGTGAGGGCTATTTTTAGGCTTGCTAGAAGGAGGTGGCAAGGGGGTTATGGCGAAGGAAGTAAAAGATGAACTTTTAAGCAACTAAGAGCTGATGATGCCTTGTGTGGAAAGCCTCTTAATGGGAAATAGGCTAAAAAAGAGGGGGCGTGGTTGAGCTGTGGGCGGAGAGCAAAGAGAGAGAGGGGTTTTGAGGGAAAGAGGAGTGTTAAAAACGCTATGAAGTGCGCTAATGCTTGGGGGGCGACGCGTCCCGCGTCGGGGCAAGCACTGGCGCTAATAGCAATAAGCACTGGCGCAAGCACTTGGGGGGCGACGCGTCCCGCGTCGGGGCAAGCACAAAAGCAAACAAAGAAGCTATTCGAGAGCTATTCAAAAGCCACTTGCCCCGACGCGGGACGCGTCGCCCCCCAAGTGCTCGCCCCCCCCAAGAGCTCGGCCCCCAAGAGCTCAGCGCCCGTGCAAGGGAGCCTCACCTCCTCACCACATAGCCCACCAAGGGGTAATGGTCAGAAAAAGGCACGCTGGCGTCGACCTGAGCGGCAAAGGGTTTGAAATGGGCAGAGCAAAACAGGTTATCGATGCGCACCCAAATGGCATCGCGGTTAAAGGAGCGGCCCAAGCCGTTGCCCGAGGCACGGTAACAGTCGGTTAGGCGCGAGCACACCTGGTGGTGAACGTAAGAAATGGGCGTGTCGTTGAAATCGCCCATCAGGAGCAAAGGCTCGTGGGCGTGGCGGTCGATAAACTGCCCTAGGGTGTCGGCCTGCGTGGCGCGCAGCGTGCTGCTATGCGCAATGCTGCGCAGCAGTTGCAGTTTGCCGTGAACGTTTTCAATTTGGCTAGGGTCGGTGGCCACCGAGTGGAAGGTGGAGCGCTGCTCTTGCGAAAGATGCATCGACTCGAGGTGGGCGTTAACCACGATGAGCGTGTCGCCCGCACGGGGGCTTACCCAAAAGGCCGCCGCGCCATTGCCCACCGAGTGACAAATAATTTCCTTGCGCAGAATGGGCCAACGGCTCACCAAAGCCACCTTGTTGCCCCCCACTTGCGCCGGCTCGTAGTGATAGCCTTGGTGACGGAGGTGACGCGTCACATAATCCTCACCCCCATCGGCCTGCTTATAGGCCACCTCTTGCAGGCAAGCCAAATCGGGCCGCTGCGAGGTGATGTAGCGCAGCACGGCGTAGGTGCTCTCGGTGTCATCTTTCTGCCAAGAGCCGAGCGAGAGGGTGTTGTAGGTGATGAGTTTGAGCGCCTGTTTGGGAGGGGGTGAACTAAGATTAAGGGGGAAATAGTCGCGCAGCGAACCAGCGCAAAGCAACAAGCCGAGGGCTGAAACGAGGGCAAGCCGAGGTTTGAACAAAAGGCAAACCACCGCCATGGCCAACGTGGTGGCTACAAACACGGGGAAACAAAGGGAGAGCACAGCCCAATAGCCCCCAGCGCTTGCCGGACTGACAAACACCGTGGCCGCACAAAGCCACATGAGCAACACCGAAAGCCAGGAAAAAAAGCTGAGCACGTGTTTCATCCCTAAAAGTGAATTGAAATTTGCCACAAAGTTAATACAAATTGCTAACTTTGTGGCGGATTAGTGCGTGTAATTGCGAAAATTCACCGCAAAAGCCGTTTCTTTATTTATAAAGAACGCGCGCGAGGCAATGCGTCACGCCCTTCCCCCTCGCTAAATCAGGAAACAACAAAAACGATGAATATAGAACAACAACTTACCACTGCCGTGCAGCAAGCCGTAGAGGCGCTCTATGCACAGGCCATCACCGCAGAGCAAGTAACCTTGCAGAAAACGAAGAAAGAGTTTGAGGGCCACCTCACGCTCGTAGTGTTCCCCTTGCTGCGCATTTCGCGCCAAAAGCCCGAAGACACGGCGCAGAGCATTGGCCAATGGCTGAAAGACAACACCGAGCTGATTGCCTCGTTTAACGTGGTGAAGGGCTTCTTGAACCTCGTGGTGGCTCCCTCGCAGTGGGTGGCGTTGCTCAACGATATTCACGCACAGGCGAAATACGGCATCACCGCCCCCACGGAGCAAAGCCCGTTGGTGATGATTGAGTATTCTTCGCCCAACACCAATAAGCCCCTTCACTTGGGCCACGTGCGCAACAACCTATTGGGCTGGGCCTTGGCCAGCGTGGTAGAAGCCTGCGGCAACCGTGTGGTAAAGACCAACATTGTGAACGACCGCGGCATACACATTTGCAAGTCGATGTTGGCTTGGCTGAAGTATGGCAACGGCGAAACACCGCAGTCGAGCGGCAAGAAGGGCGACCACCTCATTGGCGACTATTATGTGGCCTTCGATAAGCACTATCGTGCCGAGGTGGCCGAACTGAAAGCGAAATTCGAAGCCGAAGGCCTTGATGCCGACGCAGCCAAAGAGCGCGCCGAGAAAGAGGCTCCGCTCATTAAAGAGGCTCACGAAATGCTCGTGAAGTGGGAGGCTGGCGACGAAGAGGTGCGCAGCCTTTGGCGCAAAATGAACGAGTGGGTTTATGCCGGTTTCGACGAAACCTACAAGGCCTTGGGCGTGAGCTTCGACAAAATCTATTACGAAAGCGACACTTACCTTGTGGGTAAGCAAGCCGTGGAAGAGGGCCTCGAAAAGGGCCTGTTCGTGCGCAAGCCCGATGGCAGCGTGTGGGCCGACCTCACGGCCGACGGGCTCGACGAGAAACTCCTTTTGCGCGCCGACGGCACGAGCGTGTATATGACGCAAGACATTGGCACGGCTAAGCTGCGCTTTCAAGACTTCCCCATCAACAAAATGATTTATGTGGTGGGTAATGAGCAAAACTATCACTTTCAGGTGCTCTCTATCTTGCTCGACCGCCTTGGCTTTGAGTGGGGCAAGAGCCTAGTGCACTTCTCATACGGCATGGTAGAGTTGCCCAACGGCAAAATGAAGAGCCGCGAAGGCACGGTGGTGGATGCTGACGACCTCGTGGCCGGCATGATTGCCCAGGCCCGCCAAACAATGGACGAGGCGAAGAAGAACACCGACATGACCGAGGAAGAGAAGCAAGAGGTGGCCCGCATCGTAGGTATGGGCGCCTTGAAATATTTCTTGCTCAAGGTGGACGCTCGCAAAAACATGCTTTTCAACCCCGAAGAGAGCATCGACTTTAACGGCAACACGGGGCCGTTCATTCAATACACCTACGCCCGCATCCGCTCCATCCTTCGCAAAGCGGCCGACGCCGGCATCAGCGTGCCCACAGCATTGCCCACCGACGTGGAACTGACCACGAAGGAGGAGGACATTATTCAGCACATTGCCAACTTCGCCGCAGTGGTGCGCCAGGCCGGCACGGAATATCAGCCGGCGCAAGTGGCCAACTATTGCTATGAACTGGTGAAGGAGTATAACCAATTCTATCACGACTTTAGCATTCTTCGCGAAAGCGACGCAAAGAAGCAGCAATTCCGCCTTGTGCTCTCGGCCAACGTGGCCAAAGTGGTGCGCTTAGGCATGGGGCTGCTCGGCATTGAAATGCCGGAGAGGATGTAAAAGAACTGCCATGTGGGATAAACTTTCAAATTATTTCCTAGACATATCAAAATATATTGTCACAGGTGTAGTATTGGCAGCTTTCTTCAGCGAGTTTGAGTCGAAATGGCTACTCTATTTGTTGGGCATCTAAAATTACACCTTTCAAAAAATGGAATTGGTAAAATAACATTGG
>CAVKKI010000135.1:0-7188 GCA_963656725.1 Oribacterium sp.
CCCCCCAAGTGCTTGAGTTTCTTCTCAAAAAGTGCTTGAGCTTCTTCTCAAAAAGAGTTTGAGTTTCTTCTCAAAAAGTGCTTGTACCAGAGCTAGAAAGCATCCCACAAAAACCCTGCCTCGCAGCCGAAGCAAAACTTGCCTATGCTTTATAAAAAGCGATGAATGGGCATTGTGATCGTCGTACATCGGTCGGTGTACGCTCGTACAACGGTCGGTGTACGCTCGTACAACGGTCGGTGTACGGTGATCAGCATCGCCACCCAAGAAAAGCCACAAGCGTTGCCAGAAATTTGCTTAAGCCCGTTTATTAAACTGGCTGCACACTGGGGCTGTCAGTTGGAAGGGACTAATTCATAAAGCCGTTTAAGAAAGTGGCGAGTTGGCCAGCGTAATAGAGGGGAATGTTGCATAAGATGAAAGGCTCGCCTTGGGGCCTTGTGAGTGTGTCGGAGGTCATGGGGCCGTTCCACAGACGAAGGGCAATGCGCTCGCGGCTTTCTTCCATAAAAAGATGCAAAGAGCGCAACTTGGCGTTGCTGCCCGTTTTCACTTCAATGGGCAGTAAGTGCGACTTGTAGTGGAGCAGAAAGTCGACTTCGGCTTGTGAATTGCGCGCATCGCGCACCCAAAAAAAGCGCTTTTCGCCAAAGGTGAAATTGGCAGCCAGCAGTTCTTGCGCCACGATGTGCTCGGCAATGTCGCCATTCCAAAGTTCATCAGCATCTTTGTGAAAAAGAAGCTGTTCTTGCATGCCTGCCACATAGTTCACTAGGCCCGTGTCGAGCCATAGCAGTTTGGGACTCTTCTTTAAATCGGGCAAGAGGGGGAAGGTGACTGAGGTGAGAGGATAGACCAATTCGAGCAAGAGCGTTTTCTCTAACGTGCGGAAGGCATTGCCCACCTCTGGAGCCTTGAAGGTGGTGTTGGTGAACTTGGCAAACTGTATGCGATGCGCGGCTGAGGTCCAGCCATAGTTGAGAATGTAGCGAATGGCCTCTTGCTCCTTGGGCTTGTTGGCATATTTCTCAACGTCGTCGCGATAGCCCGACAAAAGAGCGTTGAACACACCATTGAGCCTCACCACATCGCGATGTTGAGCGTAGTTGGCCACAGCCTCGGGAAGACCTCCCACAATGATATACTTTTTGAAAAGGTCCATCACCCAATCGTGTAGGGTGGGCGGCAGCGACACGTGCTTGATGTGATGGGCTATGGCATCGTGGCCCATGGCGCGAAGAAACTCCACGAAACTGCATGGGTGCAGGGCCATATACTCCACACGGCCTACGGGAAACGAAATGTGGCGCCCCATGAGACTTTCGAGCAACGAGCCAGCGGCAATGACATACAAATCGGGGCGCTTTTCATAGAAATAGCGCAAACTCTGCACGGCCCGAGGCTCATTTTGTATTTCGTCGATGAAAATTAAAATGCGACCTCCGCTAGGTTGCTCCACATTTTCTTTGAAAAAAATGCCAGTGAGCAAATCGTTAAAGGAATAGTCGGCCGCAAAGAGCAACGCATTTTCTCTTTCCTCTAGATTAAGATAGATATAGGTGTCGAACTCTTGGGCAAATAGGTTGACTAAAGTGGTTTTCCCCACTTGGCGAGCGCCACGAAGCACCAAGGGTTTGCGCTCTTCTTTTTGGGCCCACGCGCGTAGATATTCTAGGGCTTCTCTTTGAAACATTTTCTGCTTGATTTAAGATTGTTGGTAAAATCTTCTGATTTTCAATGGCAAAGATATTGCTTTTTGTGCAAATCCAAACCAAAATCAGCAGTTTTTTTGTGCAAATCCAAACCAAAACTCACTATTTCTTGTGCAAATCCAAACCAAAAATCGGCTATTTTTCGTGCAAATCCAAACCAACTGAGCGAAAAGAGCGCTTAAATTCAAGGCAAGAAACGAGGATAAAGCCACAACTCAATAGCTTAAAAAAACCAAAACCAACAAGAGTGGATAATTTTTGCTACTTTTGCACTATGGACAATACGAACACTCCACACATACTCATTATTTACACCGGGGGAACCATCGGCATGATTGAAAACCCCGAGACGGGCGCTCTCGAAAATTTCGACTTCGAACAGTTTAAACACTACGTGCCCGAACTGCGGCAGTTTAACTACCACATCGATGCTCTGGCCTTCGACCCTCCCATCGACTCGAGCGACATGGAGCCTCGTTATTGGATTAAAATGGCTCACATCATTGCCGACCACTATGAGCGCTACGACGGCTTCGTGCTGCTTCACGGCACCGACACCATGGCCTACACGGCTTCGGCACTGAGCTTTATGCTAGAAAATTTGGGCAAGCCCGTAATCATCACCGGTTCGCAATTGCCCATTGGACAGTTGCGCACCGATGGCAAGGAAAACTTGCTGACGAGCATTGAAATTGCCGCCGCTCGCGACCAAATGGGCCGACCTATGGTGCCCGAGGTATGCATCTTTTTTGAAAGCCGACTGATGCGCGGCAACCGCACCACGAAAATCAACTCAGAGGGCTTTAACGCCTTCCGCTCATTCAACTTGCCCTCGCTAGCGCACGCAGGCATTCACATTAAATATGAAACGCACCTGATTCGGCACCCACGCCCCGACGCCACCTTCGAGCCTCACTTTTTGCTCGACAACAACGTGATGATTCTGACCATTTTTCCGGGCATTCGCAAAGAGGTGGTCGACACTATGCTCAGTGTGAACGGGCTGCGCGCCGTGGTGATGAAAACGTTTGGCGCAGGCAACGCGCCGCAGAAGCCGTGGTTTGTGGAGAGCATTCGTAAACTGGTGAACCGAGGCGTGATTGTGGTGAACATTACGCAATGCTACAAAGGCACGGTGGAGATGCATCGCTATGAAACGGGACTGCAACTGCTGCAAGCGGGGGTGGTGAACGGCTACGACTCGACGGTGGAGAGCATGATTACAAAACTCATGTTGCTGCTGGGCCACGGCTATTCGCACAACGAAATTATTAGGCTGATGAATCGAAGCATTGCGGGCGAAATTACGGTTTAATTTTCTTCTATCTTTCTCCTTATTTATAAACACTCCCCATGCGTTTCGCCATTCTATATTCCTTTTTAATTAGTGTGCTTCTGCTCACCGCCTCGTGCGCCACCGAGCGCGCCACGGGTTATGGCACAGAGGTGGAACTGCGCCATGCCTCGTTGCTAAAGATGGAGGAAGCCGACAGTTTCACTTGGGTGCGCATTGCCGACCCTTGGCACCCCGAGAAGGAGCTGCATAGCTACGTGTTGGTGGACCGCCACGCCGCGCTCCCCACTCAACGCCCCGAGGGCACCGTGGTGCGCACACCGCTGCAACGCATGGTGGTGACTACCTCCGTGCATACGGGCCTAGTGTTGCAACTGGGCGCAGGGAAGCAAATGGCGGGGGTGACCGACACGGCCTATATTGTAAGCCCCGAGGTGAAGCGCTACTTGGCCACTCACCCCGAGGTGAAGAGCATGGGGGCGAGCATGACGCCCGATGTGGAGAAAATGCGAGCCGCCGCCACCGACGCCGTGTGGGTGTCGCCCTTCGAAAATGCCGACTATGGCGCACTGAGCCACACGAACATTCCGCTCATTGAGTGTGCCGACTATATGGAGACCTCGCCGCTGGGCCGCGCCGAGTGGATGCGCTTTTATGGCCGGCTGGTGGGACGAACGGCCTTGGCCGACTCGCTTTTTGCGGAAGTGGAGAAGCAATATCTTGCGCAGAAAGAGGCCATAGCGAAACGACGCAGCAAGCGCCCTAGCGTGATGTGCGACTTGCGCACAGGGGCTACGTGGTATCAGCCGGGAGGGGCCAGCACCATGGGGCAGCTTATTGCCGATGCCGGGGGGCGCTACCTTTGGGCCGACCGCAAAGAGAGCGGAAGCTTGGCGCTCGACCTCGAATCGGTGTTTGCGAAAGCCAGCAAAGCCGACATTTGGATTATTAAATACGGACAGCCCACGCCGATGACCTATGCGCAGCTGCAGCGCGACTGTGCGCAATACGCTCAGTTTGCAGCGTGGAAACAGCGCCACATTTTTGCTTGCAACACACTGCTCACCCCGTTTTATGAGGAAACGCCCTTTCACCCCGAAAGGCTGTTGCAGAACCTTGCCGCCGTGTTTGGCACGAGTGGGAAAGCGCTGCCCTCTACTTCAGCTTATTACGTTCCGTTGAAATGAAATGTTCCCTCTTACTTCTGCTCGTGTTGAGCGTGTTGGCGCTGCTTGTGGGCAGCGTGAGCGTTACGCCCTTGCAGGTGTGGCAGGCAGTTTGTGGCGAGGGCGACGAGCTGTCGCGCTTCATTGTGTTTGAGTCGCGACTGCCGCAGCTAGGCACCGCGATTTTAGCGGGCGCTGCTTTGGCCGTGAGCGGCCTGGTAATGCAAACGCTCTTTGCCAACCCCTTGGCCGACCCTGCCTTGCTGGGGGTGAACAGCGGGGCTTCGCTGGGAGCCGCCTTGGCGCTATTGGCTTTTGGCGGCAGTTGGGCCGTGGGGGGCACCACGCTCACGGGGGTTACGCTCACCATTGGAGCGGCCTTTGTGGGGGCTAGCGCCGTGATAGCGCTCATTGCTATTTGCAGCCACTATGTGAGGGGCAACTTGGCTTTGCTTATTACGGGGGTGATGATTAGTTTTTTCATTTCGGCACTCATTTCTTTGCTCAGTTTCTATGCCACGGCCGATGGCGTGCGCTCGTACATTGTGTGGGGACTGGGCAACTTTGCAGGGGTGTCGCTGAGCCGCTTGCCCGTGATGGCGGCGTGTGTGTTGCTGCCTTGCGGCCTGATTTTGTGGCAAGCACTGCCGCTTAACGCACTGCTTTTGGGCAGCGACTATGCGAGCAACTTGGGCATTCGGGTGAAGCGCGTGCGCACACTGCTGCTCTTGCTCACCGGATTGCTCACTGCCACTGTGACCGCTTTATGCGGACCCATCTCATTTATTGGCCTGGCCGTGCCTCACATGGCGCGCTTGTTGCTGCGCTCGGCCAACCACAAACGGCTGCTGCCCCTCACGCTAGTAGGAGGGGCGAACGTGGCCGTGCTATCGCTCATTTTGTCGCACCTTCCGGGCGAGCGCGGCACGTTGCCACTGGCAGCCATCACACCGCTAATGGGGGTGCCGGTGGTGCTTTATATTTTGCTTCGGCATAAATAATAAATCGTTTTCTGCTTTTCGTAGTTTTTTCAAAATCTCCTTCCCTTCCCCTTTTCTTTCCTATGAAATATTTTTCTGCTCTTCGTTCTCTTTCCCTTCTGTTTCGTTCTTTCTTATTATTGCTACTGCTGCCGCTGCTCACGCTTTGCGGCTGCAGCGACGACGCTAACGACACTTACTCTCGCGAGCGCGCTTTTTTGAAATTCGCTCCCGTGAGCGGAGTTATTCCCCTTTACACCGCCGTAAACAACAATAGTTTGTTCTGCTCTATTCGACTAGGCACGAACACTTTTGAGTTTCGCTGTTCTGACGGTTCGTCGGCCACCTACCCTTACACGGCCGACATTAAAGCCTATGGCCAACCGCAATGTGTGAGCGGCTTCGTGGTGGGACACTCCTCACTGCCCGACCTCAACATGAACTACCCCTTGCTGGCCTACGACTTGGTGTGCCCGAACTGCTACGAGGAGTCGCTCATCACTCCCACACTGACTTTTAGCGGACAGGAGGAACTGCTTTGCTCTCGATGCAAACGCACCTACGACCTGCAACAAAACGGCATGGTGAAAAGCGGCGAGGCGGGACGCTCACTGCTGCGCTACCGCAACGTAACCTACAGCGAAGCCACCTCGGGAGGCATTCTCGTGATTTTAAACTAATTTCTTTTTTAAAGAGCAAGAGGAAACGCAAGCACTTGGGGGGCGACGCGTCCCGCGTCGGGGCAAGCGGCCCTGAGCCACAGCGCAAGAAGCAGCGCAAACATTCTTTTCTCAGAATGTTTGCGCTGCTTCTTGGATTGCTTCTTAAGCTTCTGCTTAAATTTCTTCTTGAGTTGCTGCTCAGGGCCGCTTGCGCCGACGCGGGACGCGTCGCCCCCAGAGCTATTAGGGCTACTTCTTGCGAGCCTCATTAATCAGCCGCGCACACTTCACAGGGTCGGCATGGCGCTCGGCGGCATAGCATTCGGCCAAAAGCGAGAAGAAAGCATCGTCGCCCGAGAGATTGGCAAGGTTTTTACAGCCTGCCTCAAGGCTCACGGCCGAGCCACACTTGATGCTGTTGGTGTCGACCAAGGAGAAATGGTAGCGGTCGCCCACCTTGTCATAAAGCACGTTGGTAGACGAGAAATCGCGATGAAGGAAACCATCTTCGTGAAGATGGGCGGCGAAACGGGCAAAATGGGCTATGACTTCACGCTGCACGTTGAGCGGCTCGTTGAAGAGCGTTTGCATGTTGTAACGATAGTCGGAAAGTAGGCTCACAAAATAAGTGGTGGTGCGCCAAAGACCGTGACGATAGCGCACAAAGGCCACCGACTCGGGACTTTCAAAGCCTCGCTCTCGCAATAACAAGGGACTGAGATAGGCTTGCTTGCCCTTCGACTTCTTAAACAATAGTTGCTGCACCTTTCTGCGCAAGGTGGGCGGGGCATAACGCTTCACACACAAGGAAAGACCACCCACATGAAGCGAACGTATCACATTGCGACCGGCGTGCATTTCGCAGCCATCCTTCTCAAAATGCTCATCGAGATGAACAAGATAGCTGCGTAGTTTTTCATATTTAGGGTTAAGAATAATTTTCATGGGCAAGTGGTTTCTGCTCCTCTAGGCAGGAGAATGAATGCGAATGTGTGAGCAAAAGGACCGATTTTGTCACTTTATGTGTGCAAAGATAATAGATAACGCACTATAAGCAAAAAGATTGTGTGAAAATTTGCCTTGCAACGCCTCTTCTTGCACAACGAAAAGCACGGTGTGCAAAGCAGGGCGAGCGGAATGTTAACAATGTGCGCTTAAATAAAAAAAGCACCGACATTTGAGACCAGCAAAGCTAGGTTTTTGTTAATTTTGTGGCACAAACTTAACTCCACACAGAGCTACGCACTCGCCTAGAGAAGGATTAGCTCTGAACGAGGGGCATTCTATATAATAAAGAGGTTCAAACTTTGAATTTGAACCGTAATAAAAAGAAGAACGCCCCTAACACAAAAACTTTCTCTCTCAGATTAGAAC
>CAVKKI010000136.1:0-7101 GCA_963656725.1 Oribacterium sp.
GGCGCAAGAAGAAACGCAACCTCAAGAAAAAAAAAAGCGCACCTCAAAAATAGAAACTCAGATAACAGAAAAACGCAAGCAGAAATGCGTATTAACCTAATCATTAACATGCATTTTTGCTTGCGTTTTATGTGTGTAGCCTTAGAAAGCTAGTATCTATTAGAATACTACTTATTTTGCGTTACCGTGATGGTGGTGCTTACTCCAGCTGAAGTGAGGGTGAGTGTGGCGCTGCGCTCCTGGCCCGTAGTGTTTTCTGTAAGATAAAGTTCCACCTTGCTCTTTTCGCCCGCTTTATATAGGTTACTGCTACCATTTTCAACAGCTAAAATGTTGAGCCATTCGGCTGATGAGGTGAGGGTGGCATTATCGGTGTAGACGATGAAGGTGATGTAAGGGGTGGTGGAGATGTCCTTGCCCGAGTTATCGGTGGTGTGGAACTTTCCGTCGGAAGAGATGCCAGAGAGCGTCCAACTATACGTGCCGTCGCTAGCTTGTTTGGGCGAGGGCGTGGTGATGTTGAGGTAGGGCAGTTGTTTTATGAGAATGGACATGGTGCCCATGTTTTTGCCTGTGCTAGTGGCTTGCACTAGAGCGGTGCGCGACTGGCCCGTGAGGTTGGACTGCATGGTGAAATAGAGGGGTGTGCTCGAGATGTAGCCTTGAGGCACTTCGATGGTGAAGGGAGCCGTTTTGTTGCCTTGAGTGGTGGTGGTGAGCCAGTCGGCTTGGCTAGTGAGCGACCAGGTGTCGGTGCTGACGATGTGGGTGGAGTCGGTGCTTTGGTCGGCAAACTCCACAAAGCCTTCAGAACGAAGGGGATAGATGTTGAACTGGTGATACTCGTCGCTAGAGTTTCCGCACGAGCTAAACACCGCTACCGTGCTTAGGGCGGCAAGTGTTACACTAAGGAGGGTTTTGATTTTCATATGGTGTATTTTCTTTTCTTATTTATAGTATAAACTTGCACAATGCCTAAATATTGCACTGGCTTTGCAAAAAAAATGTTTTTTGCTTTGTTCGATATGTGGTGGACGGGGGAAAAGGGGCTTGCTAGGTGATGCAAAATTCTCTAGAATCGCTCATATTTGCGCGCTCGAAGGCTAGTACCATTCCACGTTGGTGGAGTAGGAACTGCGTTTCTCCCACTTCAAGGCGTCGGCTAGTTCAGAGGCACGGGCACGGAAAGTGAAGTTGAACGAAGAGTAGGGCTTGAGCACCACGGAGGCCGACATTTCGAAGCAGTGAAGGTCGCGCGAGAGCGACATAGTGGTCATTGACAGCTTGTGCATTTCGAAATCGTAGCCCGAAGAGAAGGAGATGTTCCAACCCTCGGCAATGCGGATGTAGCCCGAGGCGTTGAGCGTTTGGGTGAACGAGAAGGGGTAGCGCATGCGGCGCACGTTGATTTGCTTGCTGCGGTCTTCTCCCATAGTGATGCCATAAGAAAGACTGAGCGACCAAGGAATGCTGAAGGTGAGGTAGCCATCGTCGTCGACATTGGCCTTTTGCTTTTTCTTGCCTTCGCTCTTTTGCGAGGCTTTCAAGTCGGGGTCGATGTTGGCATCCTCGGTGTCGAGGTCGTCGTCGGCTGCGACGGTGGCGTCTTCGCTGTCGCTGCTCTTCTTTTTACGTCCGTGGAAAAAGTCCATCCACTTGCTCCAAGTTTGGTTGTTGAAGGTGTATGACAAACTTTGCGACATGCCTTGGAAGCGGCCGAAGCGACCGTAGCTCCACTCGGTGCGGTCGGAGGTGACCACTTGGCCATTTTCGTTGAACTTATAGGCGTAGGTGGCGAATACGGCGGCGAGCGAGAACGTTTTGTTCTTGCCCAATTTCAAACGCAAGCGGGTGCTGAGATTGCTCCAAGGTTGTGTTTTGGCCGCGAGGTTGTAAGAGAGTGAGGCCGAGAGTTCGTCGATGAGCGAAATCTTTTTGTAGCCCGTGGAGTCGCGGTCGGAGCGCACCTTCATTTCGAGGTTGTTCGATACCGACATAGAGAGCATGCCTTGCTTTGTGCCCGAGGGGTAGCCGTAGAGCGAACCCGCGTAGGGCGAATAGCTCACTTGGCTCGTGTTGCCCGAGGCATCGGTCTTGGTGTAGTGTTTGGTGTAGCCGTAGCGCGAAGAGGTGAAGTCGGGCGCGTAGCTGAAAGAAACTGAAGGCTTAAACACGTGACGGATGGCCTGAATTTTGTCGCCAAAAAGCTTTTTCCATGGCTTGTAGAAACCATAGAGCGTGGTGTTGGCGCTGAGGCTCACGTTCCAGTCGTAGAGGTTGTAGAAGCCGTAGACGGTGTCGGCAATTTCTTGTTGCAACTCGCGGTCCCAGGAGCGGTTGACGCGTTTGGCGTACATAATGTCGCGGAAGGAGAGCGAGGGGGAGATGTTGATGTATTTAAACAGCTGAAAGGTGGCGTCGATAGGCACTTTGTGCTGCATACCGTTCGTCCAATCCTTTATTAAGTTCGACTTGAAGAGTTGGCTCTCTTTTGTGGTGATGGAGTTAGAGAGCGAACCGGTGTAGGACATGGATATTTTCTCATACCAACGCTCCTTGCCCACTTGGTGCTTGCGGCGGAAGGGGTAGAAGCGGGCCAATGAAATGCTGAGGTCGGGCAGGGTGACGGCCAGCGAGGAGTCGCGCATGTTTTGCGTGAGGTTGACTGAGGCTGAGAGGCTTAAACCAATTTCTTGGAAGGTGTGGCCGAAGCTTACGGAACTGGCACGCGTGCTCTGCGTGTAAGACAGCGGGTTGTAGCGGCTGTCGAGGTTAGAGCGCTCGTAGTTTTCAGAGGCAAAGTTTACACGGGCAGAGAAGGTGGTGTTAGAGGCCGACTTCGAGTCTTTCGTGTGCGACCACTGCAACTTCAAGCTCTTCGTCACAGAGTAGTCGGGCATGTTTTTCTCGCCCTCCACGGTGCGAAGGTAGCTGAAATAGAAGTTGCCGCGATAGTGATAGCGCTTGTTGTAGTTGGTTTCGGCGCTAGCACCCCATGAGCCTTTGGTGTAGATTTCGCCCAATAGTTTGAGGTCGAAATAGTCGTTGATGGCCAAGTAGTAACCTCCGTCGCGCAGGTAGAAGCCGCGCGCCGTTTCGTCGCCATACGAGGGCATAATGAAGCCCGAAGAATATTTCTTGTTAAAGGGGAAAAAACCGTAGGGGATGGCTAGGGGCAGCGGCACGTCCTCCACCACCAGGTGGGCGGGGCCGAACACCGTTTCCTTGCCGGGGCGCACTTTGGCGCGCGAGAGGGCAAGGTAAAAGTGAGGATGCTTAGCGTCGCAAGTGGTGTAGCGCGCATGCTCTAAATAGAGCGTGCCATCGGCTGTGCGCTTCGACTTTTCGCTCACCATAAAGCCGTCGCCTTGCTTCGTTTTTACGTTTTGAATGTAGCCTTTCTTGGTTTTGAAATTAAACGACATGCGCTCGCTGTCGTACTCGTCGCTGCCTTGCTTATAGAGCGGGCGCTCGGCCAGTCCGCCCTCTGCGGTGGAGTCGGGGCGCGCTTCGGCGTGTACAAGGCTCGAGTCCATATTCATCGCAATTTTGGCCGCTGTGAGCTGCATGTTTTGATAGTTCACTTGCGCCTTGCCATAGAGGTAGGCTAGGCCCGACTGCGCATCGTAAATCATGGAGTCGGTGGCTTGATATTCCACGGGCGAATCGATGCCTGGTTTGGGACGCAAGGTGTCGGCCGCTGCAGAATCGAGGGCGGCAGAATCGGCGGCCACATGAGTTGTGTCGCGCGGAATGCGTGGCTGAATGCGAGGCGTGGCAGCGGAGTCGGTGGCAGATGGTGTGGGGATAGATGCGATGCTTGAGGAATCGTTCACCACGGCGCTGTCGGTGGGGGCAACGGCGCTTCTGAACGATGACATAGTGATACGATTATGGCTTGCCACAATACACATGGTGGCAAGCAAAAAAGCTATGAGGATGGAAAGATATCGCATGAAGGGGAGTGGGGAGCGAGTTAGGCAAGGGAAGAGCGCGGGGAGGGCGGGCAGAAGTAGAGCTAGTTGCAGCTGTTTGTGCGTTATGCGTCGTCTTTGTTGTGGCGAGGCATTTGCTCTTCTTCTTATTATTATTGCTTGTTGAAAAGTCTTTTTCTGAAGAGAGGCTCCTTGTGAAAGGTGTTTTTGTTTCTTCGAAGAAAAAAGTTAGACTTCTTCCGTTGCTATCTTTTCGGGCTCAAACTTTTGCGCCCATTCCCAAAAAATCTTCACGCCGTCGGTGCCGAATTTGGCAAGGCTTTGGGCGGTGTCTTTAAGGGAACGTTCGCGGTTGGGGTGACTTTTAGAGTAGAACTTGTCGGCGTAGCAAATGATTTGCTCTTCGAGCGTTTGCGGTCGATAGTCGCCAGGGGGCAGGGGCAGTTGTCGTTGGGCTATCACCTCGGGGGTGAGGCCCGTGCCAGTGTGGCGTTCACACACGCGGGCAATGCTTTCGTATCCCTCTTTGCGCATGAGCTGTCCGCCCAAGTAGCCGTGCATCAAGTAGTGATGTGTGCCGTGGCAGTGTATGCCAGGGGCGTCGGTCAGGAAGATGCCAATGTCGTGTAGCATGGCGGCTTGCGCCACAAATTGCTCGTCGGCCCCTAGTTCGGGATGGCGGTGCACAATGCTCAGCGCCCGTTGCGTCACTTGCTCGCTGTGATGAATGAGAAGTTGGTGCAGAGGGGCATTGTTGGCATAGTATTTGGCGATGAGGTCGAGGGGATTCATTGCTCCGTTTCTTTATTTTGGATGCAAAGTTAGTGTAAACGGAACATAATGAGAAACAAAATACTTTTTTTTTGATTTGTGGCGCTATATTACACGCTTTGCGTCGCGTTAGAAGGGGGCGTTGATAAAAAGAAATTTCCACTCGGGGCCGTCGTTAGTGACAGGTCTTTCGAGTGGAAGTTTCTCTCTTATTTATATATAGGTGTGCTGATGAACGCGTGATTACATCGTCACCTCATGAATAGCGGTGGTGGTGCGAATGATTTCGGGGTTGCCGCAATTGTAGAAGGCGTCGGGGGCGATGTAGCTGACGCTGGTGGGCACGTAGATGCGCTTTAGGTTTTTGCATCCCTCCACGGCGTAGGCTTCGATGCGCTCGGTGCCTTCGGCCACTACGAGTTCCTCAAGGTTGTCGAGCCAGGTGATGACGTTTTTGTCGATGACCTTCATAGGGCGCATCTCGAGGCGAGTGATGCCACCGGGGATGAAGAAGGGCGAGGTGCCGTCGGTGCCTTGATAAACCACACCTTTGTAAGAGCTAAGTTGCGTGCTGGTGGGGTCAACGTTCACTTCCACCACATTCTTGGTGAACGTGCTGAGGGTGGAGGTGGCGTTGTCGTTGCCAAAGGTGGTGATGTTGGCACCAAGGTAGAGCTGTTGCACGCACGAGGGGAGCGCCTCGGTGGGGTGGAATGAGGTGATGCGGATGCCGCCCACGCTCCAAGGCACAACCACAAAACTGGTGGTGACACTAGGTTTCACACTGGCCACGTTGAGGTTGTTGTCTTGGTAATTATAGGTGAATTGGTCGTCTTCGAAAAGAGTAAGGTCGAGCCGTTGCGGAATGAGTGTGGATAGGTAAGTGGACGTTTTGCTTGCCTCATACTCGCCACTGTTGGTGGGGTCGGACACGTACCACGTGTTGTCGGCGTAGACGTAGTTCCAAGCGTGGCCGCCAATTGTGCTGAGCCACCCGTTGGCAATGAAGCAGGGAATGCTCTGCGTGAGACACATCGTTTTGAGCAGATTAGCGTAGCCTTGACAAATGCACGTTTTGTATTGAAACACGTCGTAGGGATTGAGGTAGGCCATGCCGTCGCTGTTGGCATACTTTAGATTTTTACAAATCCAGTTGAAGATGTTGCGGTAGGTTTTATACTGTGTTTCGTCTTTGAGGTTGGTGTCGACAAACTGCTTAATCTCTGCATATTGCGCATCGGTGATTTCGGTTTCGCCCATGGAGAGGGCGCGCTGAGGGTCGAACTTTTCTAGAATTTTCCACACGCTCCAAGCGGTAGCGTTGGCGTTGAGATACACTGATTTGTCCTTTTGCGGATATTCCACGTTCGTAGCTTGCTCGGTGCGTACGTTGCTCGAGGAAGTGTGGTTTTGCATGGTGGCTTCATCAAGGTTATCGCTCGAACAGGCAGCGAGGGAAAAGGCTAGGGGAAGAATGAAGTAGAATGATTTCATGGAATGGAAGGGTTGTTTTAGAATTCTACGCAAATTTCTGAAAAAAAAGCGAAAGCGAGGCTATGGTTGGGCTAAAAAAGAACGGACGCTTAATGCTATCGTTCGAAGGATAGATTAAGCGTCCGTAAATTAAAGGATTATCGTAGCTTCCTTAGCGTGGAGAGAAAAGATTGTTTCCTCTCAATGAGCAGAGGAAGAATGCGGTAGTCGAGATTAGCGTACCACCTTTTGGCCGTTGATGATGTACACACCCTTGGGAGCGTTAGTAACTCGGCGACCGCTGAGGTCGTAAATGGCGTTAACAGAAACGGGAACCTCAGTGACAGTGGTGATGCCTGTGGGGAGTTCACCGCTGGTGCAGTCGAGGGTGAGTGTTTCGTTACCCTTGATGGTGTAGGTGGTAACCTTTTTGTTCAAGCGAACAGAAACGGTGCGGTCGGTGTCGAGGTTGTTGGTAACCTTCACAATGGTGGGTTTGCTGTCGGCCCAAGTTTCGTCCACATTGAAGTTGCCTTGAGCTTTCAAGCCCTTCACACTACCATTTACCCAAGCCGAGGGAAGAGCGGGGAGGATGGTGATGACATCGTCGTAGCTCTGGAGCAACATTTCAGCCACACCGCTGGTGCAACCGTAGTTACCGTCGATTTGGAAGGGTGAGTGAGAGTCGAAGAGGTTGTAGTAGCAACCACCGTAGTTGCTCATCTGGATGACGTAAGAACCTGAGTGGCGAAGTGCCAATGAGAGGTTGCGACGAGCGTTGTCGCCGTCGAGGCAGCGAGCGTAGGTGTTCGTCTGCCAACCCATTGACCAACCGGTTACGTCGCCGTTGCGGGCAATCTGTCCGTTGTAGGCGGCCTGAAACTTAGTGATGCCGTCCTCAGTGGTGTCGAACGCGCTTACC
>CAVKKI010000137.1:0-7040 GCA_963656725.1 Oribacterium sp.
CTATCAAGCCACTAGTTTTTCCTATTAAGCCACTAGTGAAAATTTGCTCGTCGGTGGGGGCGACGCGGCCCGCGTCGGCGCAAGTAGAAACGCAAGTAGTAAACAAAAATTCTGAATTAAAATCACCAATTAATGTCAAAACAAATTGTTGCGGCATTTTTATTTTTATTAGACATTTGTTTACTTTCTTTTTATTTCTTGTTCTAGCGTTTCTACTTGCGCCGACGCGGGCCGCGTCGCCCCCACTGACTTGCACAAATCGACACACAATAACTTTATAACCTCTATGTACTGTTGCTTGCACAAACTGCTTGTATTCCATTGAGTATCAAAACATTCAAGAGTGCAAGCAGCAATTTTGTTTGCTTACACTTTGCTACCATTCCGTCACTTGCTTACACGGACTTGCAAATAGCCTTAATTTCTAGTGCAAGCAATGACAGCAAGTGCAAGTAACTTTTTCTACTGCTTACACTCGTGAAATGCTTGATAATCAATGTTAGTGCAAGCAATTAGTGCAAGTAACAGCAAATACGAAATTAAACTCTCATGTAGTAAAATCGACGCCTTTTAAAGAAAAAAATCCTTTCTCTTAAATAAATTAGAGATTGAACCAAACGGAGCTTCCCATTTTGTTAATTATAGCAAAGTATTTCGTGTTTATCACGAATTGTACAGAGGCTCTTCTACTGATTTTATCAAAAGAATTTTGCCCTAATTAAGACCATACAATTGACGAAAACGCTACACTCTTTTTCTTTTCAAAAACGACTTGCAACCAATACCAACCTTTAGTTCCCTTCCTCGATGCTTTTTCATTTCAACAAAATTGCAAGACATACTTTGCTTTCTGCACAAATTACATTAACTTTGCATAGAAACAAAAAACGACGCATACCATGACACCGATTTTCATAGCAGGCCCTTGCGTAATCGAATCGGCCGAGTTGCTCGACCAGGTGGCGCAAAAGGTGAGCAAACTACGAGAGGAATTGGGCGTAACCATCTACTTCAAAGCCTCTTTCGATAAAGCCAACCGCACTTCTATCCACTCTTTTCGAGGTCCGGGTTTGGAAAAAGGGCTACAAATGCTAGCCGATGTGAAAGCAAAATACCAACTGCCCCTACTCACTGACATACACGAAAGCTATCAAGCACAGCCAGCGGGTGAGGTGGTAGACGTGCTGCAGATTCCCGCTTTTTTGTGCCGACAAACTGACTTACTCGTTGCTGCCGCACAAACGGGTTGTACCATCAACATCAAGAAAGCTCAATTTCTTTCGGCCGCCGACATGCGCTTCCCTGTGGAGAAATGTCGCGAAGCCGGAGCAAAAGAAGTGTGGCTCACAGAACGAGGTAGCACCTTTGGCTACAACAACCTTGTGGTTGATTTTAGGAACCTACCGCTTATGGCTCCACTTGCCGACCGTGTGGTGATGGACTGCACGCACTCCGTGCAACGTCCTGGCGGTGGAGGATCGACAACGGGTGGTGACCGACAATTTGTGCCAGCTATGGCGCTAGCCGCCAAAGCCTTCGGAGCACAGGGCTATTTCTTCGAGACACACCCCGACCCCGACCACGCCCTTAGCGATGGCCCCAATATGTTGCCTCTCGATCAACTCGAAACACTCGTAAAAGAACTCTTAAAGTAAATAATGAAGAGAATATATGTAATTTTCTCTTTTTTACCACTATATAAATGAACGAATCCCAAAGTAGCTGCATACAAACAGCCATTAAATGCATAGAAGATGAGGCTAACGCCTTGCGAGAACTCATCCCACAAATAGACCAGAACTTCGACCAAGCCGTTGAACTCATCCTTCAATGTAAAGGAAAACTCATTGTGACGGGTGTGGGAAAAAGCGGACACATCGGGGCTAAAATAGCTGCCACGCTTTCATCAACTGGCACTCCTAGTTTCTTCATCAATCCGCTCGACGTGTTTCATGGAGACCTTGGCGTGATTCAACCTGGCGACGTGGTACTTGCCATCTCGAACTCAGGACAAACCGATGAGTTACTACGTTTCCTCCCCTATCTGCTCGAAAACCACATCCCCGTAATTGGCATGAGCGGTAACCCACAATCACTTCTCGCGCAATATGCCTCGGCTCACCTCAATGCAAAAGTAAGCCATGAGGCTTGTCCCTTAGGTTTAGCGCCCACCTCATCCACCACTGCCGCATTAGCCCTTGGCGACGCATTAGCTTGTGCTTTGATGGAGGCTCGTCACTTTAAAGCCTCCGACTTTGCGCAATATCACCCTGGAGGAACTCTTGGCAAGCGACTTCTCACCAAGGCTCACGACGTGATGCGCACCGACGATCTTCCCACCATCCCTCCCACAATGAAATTGGGCGAGGCTGTGATTCACATGAGCAACGGAAGACTCGGCTTATGCATTGCCACTGATGCGGAAAACCGCGTGGTAGGGCTTATCACCGATGGAGACATTCGACGAGCCATGGAAACCTCGCAAGACAGTTTCTTTCAACTCACCGTGGCCGACATCATGACACGCACGCCCAAAACGGTTTCGTCTGACACGAAAATCACTCAAATCGAGAAGATTCTGCATCAACACAAAATACATTCTGTGCTTGTGGTAGACAGCGAGAAACGACTGCTCGGCGTGGTCGATTCGTTTAGCACCATGATTTAGAATCGCTTTTAAGAGGATATTTTCCTTACACACGAACTGATTTAAGGGTGGTTCTATAAATTAGCTTTGTCAGATTTTGGTGCTATTTTTCGTCCATTTTGTTTGTGAACGAAGGAGCATAGCGGGCTATGTGACTGAGTGAACAAGCAAAATGGGCGAGAAAGAGCGCCGAAAGATGACAAAACGTCAAAGAACAGAATTAGTAATTTTAAAGGTGGTAATTTATAGAACCACCCTTAACCCCTAACCTAACACGCCCTCTCCGTTTTATTCTTCAAAAAGGGAATTGAGAGGGCCTTTCCAATGCGAAAAGCCACATTCCTTATCCTATTATTGGCACACCTCATCAACTTGCCCTTGCTGGCACAGCTCAACCCACGGAATAACCCCACAACTAGCCAACGCGACATCGTGAGCTACCTAAGCGACGAGTTTGGAGTGAAATTTTCCGACAACAACCGCATCGTGGTGTTTAAAACCGGAACGGAGAAGTTCGCCGACCTTCTCCCAGCCCTTCGTGCCGCTAAACAAAGCATCCACCTTGAATACTTCAATTTTCGGAACGACTCTATCTCGAAAGAACTTTTTTCTATTCTTGTACGCAAAGCTGCCGAAGGGGTGAAAGTGCGCACTCTTTTCGATGGGTTTGGCAATAGTTCGAACAACCGTCCGTTGCGCGCCCACCATCTCGATAGTTTGCGAGCTAGAGGCGTAGAAATCATTGAGTTCGACCCTATGCGTTTTCCTTGGATAAACCATGCCATTCACCGCGACCATCGAAAGATTGTGGTGATTGATGGAGAAGTGGCCTACACTGGTGGCATGAACGTGGCCGACTACTACATCACGGGAAAACCTGAATTTGGCGAGTGGCGCGACATTCACACACGCATCGAAGGCGATGCCGTGGGCGAGTTACAGAAAGTGTTTCTCAATTTTTGGAATCGCGTAACAGGCCAAAATGTCAGCGGACCGCAATACTACCCTGGAGAGCGAGACGCACGCGAAAACTTTGGTATGCTCAAGCAAGACACAACTTCTACGGCTGGGCAAAAACGTGTGGGAGTGGTCAACCGCGAGCCGCACTCTACGGGACACATCATCCATCACACCTTCGTCTACGCCATCAATCACGCCCAGAAACAGGTGTGTCTCATCACTCCCTATTTCACACCTTGCCGCCACATTCGACGCGCCCTACGGCGAGCCGTGGAACGAGGCGTTGACGTACAAATTATGGTTTCTGAAAAAAGTGACATTCCCATTACGCCGCGTATCGTAGACTATAATGCGCACCGCATGATGAAGGCTGGAGCGAAAGTATACTACTTCACCGGAGGTTTTCACCACAGTAAAATCATGATGGTTGATAGTGTATATTCCTTCCTCGGCTCCGCCAACCTTAACGGAAGGAGTCTATTCTTTGACTACGAATGCAACCTTCTCGTTGACGATGCCAATACTACTAAGCAACTCTTGCAAATATTTGAGCACGACCGCGACAATCGTTGCTACCTGCTCACTCCTGAAGTATGGAAGCAATTTTCACGATGGAAACGCATGAAGGCCTGGATGTTTCATTTCCTCTCTCCCTTCGTTAAAAGTGACAAGATGGAACAACCACGCTCGTTGCCTAGCGGATTGAAACAACGTCACCGCCCTAAAGCAAACGACCCCGAAGACCCTGAGGATGATTTTCCCTTCTATGGATAATTTTTCTCACCCCATTACCCCACCTCACTCACATCACACGCCTTGCCTTATGACTACTCCCCAATCAGTTCCCGAACAACTTATAGATTCTCCCGTAGAGATTACACAAGAAGCCACTCAAGAGGTCCTGTTATCAGATTCGAAAGAAAATACATTGCAACAGCCCCATACTAAAAAGAACGAGCGTGACACCCGTTTCACCATTCTGAAAGCATTGGCCATTATAGCAGTGGTATTATCGCATGCAGGCATACGAGGATGGCTTTCGCACTTCGTTTTTCTTTTTCACGTACCCATTTTCTTTCTTTGCGCAGGCTATTTCTTCCACACACACTACCTAAACCAACCTAGCACCTTCATTAAGCACCGCATCAAGGGACTTTACTTTCCGTTTTTGCGTTGGAGTGTGTTCTTTCTCATTTTTCATAATCTTTTTTTCCGCATTGGACTGCTCAGCGAACAATACGGGAATGCCGAAGGTGGAGTACTCCACCCTTATAATTGGCACCAATGGAGTCAGCATCTTTGGAGCATCGTAGTGAATATGTCGGGATACAATAGTTTTCTCGGCGGTACATTTTGGTTTTTCCGGGCTTTACTGCTCTCAAGCATTGGTTTTCTGGTCCTTTTCATGCTACTGCGACGCACAGGGCATTTTGTCCGTGACAAGCAAGCGGGATGGGCGCTACTGCTCATTGGTCTTACCCTAACTTTTTGGAAAGTGGCCGACCACCTTACCCTCAGCGGTGTGGCACAAGGCGGCTACCGCGAACTCATGGGGATGGCACTTATGGCGGCAGGTTTCCTTTTGCGACAATATCAACTCACCCAATTGCTTAGCTGGAAGTTAGCCTTACCTTGCGCTCTGCTACTCATTGCAGCCTCTATTGTCTGCCCCACAAGTATGACTTGGAATCCCACGCTTATAGACTTTTTCTCGCTTCCCTTGCCTGCCATAGCCGCCTTTGTTGCTTTTCTTTACCTCAGTCAAATCATCAACAACCACGAGAATCTGCTCAAGCGCTCACTCGTATGCATTGGCAATCACACGCTCTATATCTTTGCCTTTCACATATTGGCTTTCAAAGTGGTGAGTGCCCTCAAGTTAGCCTACTACGGGCTGCCTTGGCAAGCCATCGGTGGTCACCCCACCCTTACGCAACCGCAAAGCAACGCTTTATGGATTATGCTCTACCTCATTGTAGGTGTGGGACTACCCTTGCTTTGGATGAAAGGCTACCGAATGATTCAAACTCCGATTCTACATGGCCAAACATTCCTCATTGACGCAACGTTTCACTTAGAAGAAATTATTGTAAAGGGGTTCGTGCTTGTGTTGAAATACACTATCCGCGGTCTCATTTACCTCGTGCTGCACTTTAAACAAATCTGCAAAGCCATCGCCCGTTTCTGCGTACGCTTGACAAAGCGAACTTACCACAAAACCGTTGAGTTTATTAAGGACATACTTGATGCTTCAAGCATTAAAGAGGAATAATGGAACTTGTAAGTAGGTAATCAAAATTATTTTGATTATCTACTTATCCTAGTGCACCAATATTACACATTCCCTCGTTTAAAACGCTCCCTAACTAACGATAAATCTTCTTTCGATTGAAGAAAAAACCCACATAGATATTAGCGAAATTTACGGAATTGGTCGTTGTAAGTCGTTCCTTACGATATAAATAAAGATGACTGATTAGCGAAGCGCCTGCAAACCAATGTGCGTTGTTCCACACCAAGCCAAGGCGCGAAACGCAATCGGAACTAAAGTTTTTCAAATCAACCAAGACTTCATTCCCCTTCAACTTCTTCCCTTCTTCCTTACGCAAACCGATTGAGGGCATCACCGAAACACCTAGCAACCAATCGCGAGCAAAGACCCAATTATAGCCATAACCCGCACTTACATAATAATATTTATAGT
The DNA here is from genome assembly GCA_963656725.1 of Oribacterium sp. Lineage (GTDB taxonomy): Bacteria > Bacteroidota > Bacteroidia > Bacteroidales > Bacteroidaceae > Alloprevotella. The sequence continues at coordinate 6,312 of CAVKKI010000137.1, forward strand.
GTATGTCGGTAAACTTTAGTTCGTTAATTAACTGAGGTTCGGATGTTTCTGAATTGTAGATTAACTGAGAGGGCAACTGTGTGTAATCGAATTGGACATGCTGCTTACTATAGCCTCCACCTAGTAAAAACGAGCCACAGCTTTTGCGTTGCACCGTGCTCTGATTATAAGCTGCCGGGTAAGAGAAATGGCGATGGTTGAACACGTAATATGCACTAAACGAGAGCAGATTGGCATCAAGTCCACTAAAAGAATAACCCGAAAACATTTTATTCTCTACCCCAGCAAATCCCGTAGTGCGCCGAATGCTATAGTTGCCCGAATTTTTGATATAAATAAAATCGCAACCTAACATCGAACTGTAAAGACTAAAGTTAAACTCCGAGCTCTTACCCAACGACCTTGGGTGAGCCACATCGAAAGTGTAACCTAGGAATATCCAACGCCATCCAAAATAAGGCCCCACTTTGACACTTGTTGCGGGACGCATGGAGATGGATTGTTTTTCACCATCTGACGTTCTTCCTTGAAGTTTATAGGTTTGGAAGTTGTTAGTGTTTTGAAGCATCGCCGTGTAATTATAATAGTTGGGCGAAATGTAGGTGGTGTCATAAGCATCGAAATTCTTAATGAAACGATAGAAGATGCCTCCAGCATGTTTCACTTTCTTCTTCATCTTCTGAAACCGACTATCAACATTTTCTTGCTGTAAGACACACGCTCCAACAC
>CAVKKI010000138.1:0-6977 GCA_963656725.1 Oribacterium sp.
TGAGGGGGTAGTGACAATTGTGTCGTGGGAGTTCGAGTCTCCTCCTCTTCACACAGATAAAGTAAAGGCAGCCAAACGAAAGTGCGGATTAGCCGTTTGCGGAAATAGCTCAGTTGGTAGAGCACAACCTTGCCAAGGTTGGGGTCGCGAGTTCGAGTCTCGTTTTCCGCTCAAAGTCGCTCGAATGGTGGAATGGTAGACACGAAGGACTTAAAATCCTTTGGGCAGAAATGTCCGTGCGAGTTCGAGTCTCGCTTCGAGCACATAGAAATATTCTAAAAGAATTTACACACTGGTTTATCAATAACATCATTGGTAAATCAGTTTTTTTATTGCCCTGCCTCACCACTCACTGGCTTGCTAAATGAGGTGCAAAAGTCTTAAACTTTACAAGAGGTGTGATGCAATCGGCCAAAATGTTGTAACTTTGCTCAACTTAATCGAAGAAGTAAAGAAAAGAAACCCTTTATGATTGACATTTTTATTATAGTGGTGCTCTTGTGGGCACTTTTCAGCGGATGGCGCGCCGGCTTCATCAAAGAGGTGGTGTCCACCCTCGGCGCGTTGGTTGGCTTGCTCGTGGCAGCCACTTGCTATGGCGCATTTGGCAAATACCTAGCCGTTAACGGCAGTGAGACTAACATGGTCACCAGCATCATTGCCTTCTTGTTGCTTTGGATAATTGTGCCCATCGCCCTCGGCTTCGTGGCCAACATTCTCACCAAGTCCATTCGCGAAATGAAGCTAGGCATGCCTAACTCCATTCTCGGAGCGGTGGTGAGTGGCTTGAAATATTTAGTCATTCTAAGCTGCGTGCTCAATGTGATGCAGAGCCTTCACATTCTCAACCAAGAAAAAGCCAACAACTCTAAACTGCTTTCAGTGGTAACGGGAGCCTTGAGCCTATGTTTCGACCACGATGACGCCCATTCGCAAGAGAGCGTGGAGAAAGCCGACTCAACGAAATCAGACACCATTTGGGTCGACCTTTCGAAGAAAGACGGTGCAAACACCTCGAAGCAGAAGTAACCCCACTCCCTCCCCACAAATTCGTCAATCCCGAACAAAAATAATGGAAGATAACGAACTGGTAAAAGAAATTACCGACAAAAAATACGAATACGGCTTCACCACCGACGTACACACCGAAATCATTGAGCGCGGTCTCAACGAAGACGTGGTGCGCCTCATTTCCCAAAAGAAGGGCGAGCCCGAGTGGCTGCTCGACTTCCGCTTGCGCGCTTTTCGTTATTGGCAAACGCTCGAGCAACCCGATTGGGGGCATGTCAACTTGCCCGCCATCGACTATCAAGCCATTTCCTATTACGCCGACCCCACAAAGAAACAAAAAGAAGAGGGTAAGAAGGAAATCGACCCCGAACTGATGAAAACCTTCGACAAGTTAGGCATTCCCCTCGAAGAGCGCATGCAGTTGGCCGGAGTGGCTGTGGACGCCGTGATGGACTCTGTGAGTGTGAAAACCACCTTTAAGGAGAAGTTGCAAGAGAAAGGCATTATTTTCTGTTCCATCTCAGAGGCCGTGCGCGAGAACCCCGAGCTGGTGCGCAAGTATCTTGGCGCGGTTGTTCCCTATCGCGACAACTATTTCGCCGCGCTCAACAGCGCCGTCTTCTCCGACGGCTCGTTCGTCTACATTCCCAAGGGCGTGCGTTGCCCCATGGAGCTCTCCACCTATTTCCGCATCAATGCCCGCAACACCGGGCAGTTTGAGCGCACGCTCATTGTGTGCGACGATGGCGGCTATGTGAGCTATCTCGAAGGGTGCACCGCTCCGCAGCGCGACGAAAATCAACTTCATGCCGCCATTGTGGAGATTGTGGTGAACGAAAACGCCGAGGTGAAATACTCCACTGTGCAAAACTGGTATCCTGGCGACAAAGACGGTCGGGGCGGTGTGTATAACCTCGTCACCAAGCGCGGCCAACTACGCGGCGCAAACTCCAAACTCTCGTGGACGCAAGTGGAAACTGGCTCGGCCATCACGTGGAAATATCCCTCGTGTGTGCTGATGGGCGATAACTCACAAGCCGAATTCTACTCCGTGGCCGTGACCAACAATCACCAAGAAGCCGACACTGGCACCAAGATGATTCACATTGGGCGCAACACACGCAGCACCATCATATCGAAAGGCATTTCAGCCGGCCAGAGTCAAAACTCCTACCGCGGATTGGTGAAGGTGGGAAGCAAAGCCTCGGGCGCACGCAACTATTCCTCGTGCGACTCCCTGCTACTCGGTTCTGAATGTGGCGCCCACACCTTCCCCTATATCGATGTGCATAACCCCGACTCCACCGTGGAGCACGAGGCCACCACTTCTAAAATCTCTGAAGACCAATTGCTCTATTGCAATCAGCGCGGCATTCCCACCGAAGACGCTGTGTCGCTCATTGTGGGCGGCTACGCCAAAGAGGTGATTAACAAACTGCCAATGGAGTTCGCCGTAGAGGCCACCAAACTCCTCAGCGTGTCGCTCGAGGGCAGCGTAGGGTAGGGCGGAATTCCTTCAAAAAGCGAAGAGGCTATACCTATATAATATATGCCGACACCTATAATATATATAGTAGGCTCCCTTCTCGCAAACCGCCCCCGCTCATTCAATAGGAAACACCCATAAACCATATAACATACACTTCAAACGTCATGTTAACCCTAAGCAACAATCAACTCAGCGTCTTGATCAGTGAAATCGGAGCTGAGGTGCAAAGCATAAAAAGCGTAGAAACCGGCCACGAATACCTCTGGAACGGCGATGCCCGTTGGTGGAGCGGTCACTCGCCCATACTCTTCCCCATTGTGGGTGGAATGTGGAACGGCACCTGCCGCATTCACGGCACGGAATGGCAAATTCCCAAACACGGGTTCGTGCGTCGCGCCCCTTGGCATGTAGATGAGCAAACCAACACCCAAGTGCGCCTTTCCTTTCACAGCACGGTGGGCACGTTTCAGCATTTCCCCTTCGCCTATTGTCTCACGGTGACCTACACGTTGCACGAGAAAACGCTCAGCGCCACCTTCCACGTGCACAACCTCAGCAACTGCGACCTCCACTTCCAACTTGGTGGTCACCCCGCCATTGCCCTTCCCGACTGGAAGGAAGAAAACCCTGTGGATGGTTACTTGAAGCTCGAAGGATCGGCTAGCTACGTGGTGCGCGTGGGCGAACAAGGTTGCTGGCAGCCCGAACACCATGCCGTGCCGCAGACCGCCGACGGACTAGTGCCCATTACGGTAGACACCTTTAGCCACGAGGCCCTCATCTTCCCCGAACACCAAGTGAAGGCCGCCATCGTGCTCAACCTTCAGAAGCAACCCATAGCCCGCGTGGCTTGCGAAAGTCCCGTTTGGCTCTTTTGGCAACCCCAAGGTGTGCACACCCCCTTCATTTGCTGCGAGCCTTGGTATGGTCTCTGCGACGAGCAGGGTTTTGAAGGCGACATAAGTCAACGCCCCTACATCAACTGCGCTCACGCTGGCGACACTTGGACGGGCGGCTATGAAGTAGAAATTTTTTAGAAACTCAATTAGCTCTGGGGGCGACGCGTCCCGCGTCGGCGTAAGCACGAGGGCAAGAAGAAAAGTGTTTCATTACACAAAAGAGAAAACATTCTTCTTGTGCCCGTATTAGCGCCGACGCGGGACGCGTCGCCCCCAGAGCTACTAGCGTTGCCCCCCCAAAAATCATCACAATCCACCCCCAAAAGCAAAGAAAAGAGCCGAAAACGAGCGATTTAATAACTTTTCTCACTTTTCGCTTTGCAATTCGCCCACGTTCGCTTAACTTTGCTGCGAAAATAAAAAAACGAAAAACTAAAATGTTCAAGAAACTCATTCTTCTCGTGCTTTTCGTAGCACCTCTGAGCCTCTGCGCTCAAAAGTACGCTCACTTCGACTACAGCGCCATCATGGCTGCTATGCCCGAAGCCAAAACCGCGCAAACTGAGCTCGAAGCGCTCTATAAGCAATACCAAGCAGAAGTGGAAGGACTGCAGAAGGAACTCCAAACAAAGGCTGAAAAATATCAGAAGGAGGACACCGACGCCACTCCCGCCAACATCAAGGAGCGCCATCAGCAAGAGTTGCAAGACATGTACACTCGTTTGCAACAAGCCAACCAAGACAATCAAGAAAGCATGCAGAAGGAGCAGCAAAAGAAGATGCAGCCCATCGTGCAGAAGGTGATGAACGCTGTAAACGACGTGGCTAAAGCCGGTGGTTACATCTACATCATCGACAGCAACAGCGCACAGACGGCCGGCATCTTTATCAACGACTCCCTCAGCACAGAGGTTACCTCTGAGGTGATGAAGAAATTGGGCATCTCTGCCTCGACCGCCACAAGCGCTCGTCCTGCTGCCACCACCACCACTAAGTAATAGGTATAATTTATTTCTCATAACAACGATTTCGGCACACCGGCCTTGTTGCCAGTGTGCCGATTTTATTGATAAACGCATTTAGGGGAGACAATCCCCTCTTTCTCCTTATGATAACCGTTAGAAACATTCATAAATCGTTTGGCAAACTCGAAGTGCTTCGCGGCATCGACCTCGACATTCAGCCACGCGAGGTGGTGAGCATTGTTGGGCCTAGTGGCGCAGGCAAAACCACTTTACTGCAAATTATGGGCACGCTCTATAAGCCCGACGAAGGCACGCTCGAAATTGCAGGTGAAAACGTGCTTAAGCTTTCGAGCAACAAACTGTCGCGCTTTCGCTGCGAACACCTCGGCTTTGTGTTTCAGTTTCATCAACTTCTGCCCGAATTTACCGCACTCGAAAACATTATGATTCCCGGCATGATAGCCCATCGCCCCAATGCCGAAATCAAAAAGCGCGCTCTCGAGCTGCTCGACTTCTTGGGCCTTTCGGCACGTGCCGAGCACAAGCCCGCCGAACTTTCAGGTGGTGAGAAACAGCGCATTGCCGTGGCCCGCGCCTTGATGAACAAGCCCGACGTCATTCTAGCCGATGAGCCCTCGGGTAGCCTCGACTCGCACAACAAGCAAGAGCTTCACCAACTCTTCTTTAAGTTGCGTGACGAACTGGGGCAGACCTTCGTCATCGTCACTCACGACGAAGAATTGGCCACCCTCACCGACCGCACCATCCACTTGCTCGATGGAAAAGTGCATCAGCCCGAAGCGGAAACGGCTCCTTCAATTTAAGAAGGCTACCTTCTAATTTCCCTTCTGCGGCTAGCTATCCCCAATTCCTCATCCCCCATCCCCAATTCCCCTCCCTTCCAATCCCCAAACATCCCGAAAACGCTCATGATACACCTTGGCAACTACAACACACTGCGCATCACCCGTTTCACCGACCACGGCGCCTACCTCGATGGCGGCGACTTGGGCGAGATACTCCTGCCCAAAGCCTACGTGGAGCGCTCCATGCGCCCTGGCACGGAGGTCAACGTGTTTGTTTATCTCGATCAAAGCGAACGTCTCGTGGGCACTCTCGAAACCCCGCTGGCTCGTGTGGGCGATTTCGCCTTTTTGAAGGTGGCATGGGTGAACGAGTATGGTGCCTTTCTTGACTGGGGATTGATGAAGGACCTCTTTGTGCCCTTCCGCGAACAGAAAATGGCCATGCAGCAAGGGCGCAGCTACTTGGTGCACATTCACATCGACGAGGAGACGCAACGCATTGTGGCCTCGGCCAAAGTGGAGCGCTATTTGCAGCGCGCTCTGCCCGCCCAGTATCATCGAGGTCAGGAGGTGGAAGTGATTGTGCAGCAAAAAACGCCCCTTGGCTTCAAGGTGATTGCCGATAACCGCTGTGCCGGCCTTATCTACGACAATCAGATTTTTGAGCAAGAGCCTCATGCCGGCGATGTGCTCACTGCCACTGTGGTCAACGTTCGCCCCGACGGTAAACTCGACCTTTCGCTGCAACGCATTGGCAAGGGCCGCTTCCGCGACTTTGCCGACCAATTGCGCCACGAGCTTCAGCAAGCTGACGGAAGTCTGCCCTTCACCGACCAATCCTCGCCCGCCGACATTCAAGAGCGCTTTGGTGTGAGCAAGAAAACCTTCAAGCGAGCCGTGGGCACGCTCTATAAAAACCATGAAATTCAGCTCACTCCCGAGGCAATTATTCTGCTAAAAAGCAGAAAATGATAAGTTTTTAAGGAAATTTAATTCGAGGGGGGGGTAATTTTAACCCTCTGTTTCTTGCACTTTCTTGCTAAAATCTATAACTTTGCAAGTGAAATAAAAAAAGAGCCCGCAATGAGGCTCTTCAACCATTCAACAAAGATAGTTTTTTCATCTCTATATAAGTTCTGTGAGGTAACGATGCGTTGTGAAACGCGTTGTTACCGTTTTTTTTATCCTAACAAATCTAATCACTAACGAAGAAAATACTTTTATCAAGTTCTTCAATAAACATTTATCTAGTCTTCTTTGTTGAATTCGTTGCAAATATACGTTTTTCTCTCTTCCTTTTCCATCTCCATTCCTAACCAAGTTGTGTTTTTCCGAGTAAGGATAGTGTCTTCTTCGTTGCTTACTTTAAGAAAAAGCCCTTTGAGAAAATTCCGCCTCCCATTGAGAGTTTTTCCCAACCCCATTGAGAAAATTTCAGAACCGCCGTTTCGTTCATCGTCCATCGGTCGGTGTACGATCGTATCTCGGTCGGTGTACGATCGTATCTCGGTCGGTGTACGATCGTATCTCGGTCGGTGTACGATCGTATCTCGGTCGGTGTACGATCGTATCTCGGTCGGTGTACGATCGTATCTCGGTCGGTGTACGTTCGTCCATCGGTCGATGTACGGTCGTCCATCGACCGATGTACGGTTTTCAAATTCGCCAGTCAAAAAAATTATCAACGCTTTCAGATAAATTTTCTCTCACGTGGTTTAAAGTGAAACTGAAATGCTTGCACGGTTCTTTCATTTAAGGGCGGGCTGAAAGCCCAATGGTTGCACCTAGCCCAGGGCAAGCAAAGCGG
>CAVKKI010000139.1:0-6863 GCA_963656725.1 Oribacterium sp.
CCATTGCGACTGTTATTGCACAGTACACAACTCACCGCCTTTTGGCTCATCAGGTAGGCTACACCCAAATATAAAAAGCAGTACTGCCTTTCCATATAACTATAACAATACAAAATGTGTACCATTATAGGTATATGACAGAAAGGCAGAACTCAAATGTTTATATCAGAACGTGTCAGCAATCTTATCCATCTGTTCGCCAATAGCTTTATCAATGAGCTTTGCGTAACGACTGGTCATACGTGTATTGGTATGTCCCATCATTTTTGATATAACTTCAAGCGATATATTGTTGGCGAGCGTAACGGTACTTGCGAATGTATGGCGGCTTGTGTGGAAAGTCACACGCTTATTAATGCCACACAATGTAGCTATATCTTTTAGATTCTCGTTCACATCTGTACTGTCCTGAATAGGCATAACTATGTCGCTGTTCGGGTCGCTGTACTTATCCAACAAGAGCTTTGCCATAGGAAGGAGAGGTATGCGTGAGAGTACACCTGTCTTTATGCGTTTCTTCTTTATCCAGATACGCCCCTCATCATCTGTCTCAAAATGCTCCTTACGCAATGTCTTGATGTCGATATAGGCAAGACCAGTGAAACAGCCGAAAAGGAAAGCATCTCGTGTACGTTCAAAACGCTTGATAGGAGTAGTGAAGTTGATAATCTTACGCAACTCCACATCGTCAAGAAAGTCTATATCCACATGCTCACGCTCCACCTTATATATATTAAGTGGATTGAACTGGATATATCCATTTGCCACAGCTATGTTCATCAGTTGCTTCAAGAACTTCAGATGTTTTGAACATGAATTTTGGCAGTTGTTCTTCTCTGTAAGCAGATAGGTGTGGAAGCCCTGTATAAAACCTAACTTTACCTCGTGCAAGTAAATGTCCTCACGATGATACTTAGCCATCATAAACTCCTTGATATAACGACCTGTAAGTTCATTGGCTTCGTAGGTGTCCTTGGAAATTTTCTTACCGACAAGTGGCTTGCGCATTGTCTGAAAGTCCTTGAACACATCCAACAATGTCTTTTGATTTATGGCATCCACATGGTCGTTTACTGCTTCTTTCAGTAGGTTGGCAGTAATCATAAAGCCTTTCTCCATCAACTCAATCTCCATTTGAAAGATTTTGTTGCGGAGCTGATACAGATATTCGTTTAGCTGTTTAGCCTCTTCACTTCTGCCACGAACCAACTGCTTTTCATCGTCCCAGTCAGAAACTTTAATCTTTTTGCCTGTGTAATAAGATACACGCACGGCATTAACACTGATGTAAACTACGATAGGGGATAACCCTTTTTTGTCCTTTCTGGTTTTCTTTACCATGAAATAGACCGATGTACAATGCTTTTCCATTGCTTTTTAAACAAGTTTTTAAAGACTTATCTACTTAATATACAATGGTTTATCCCATGTTGTGATGCCACTTTTTACAGACACCCAAAAGTGGCATCAGTATGTACCACGGAAAAGCGATTAAAAGAGGTATTCTCGTGTCTTTTGGCTACCTGTTAAAGAATCTATTTCACAAGATCTATTTGCCTGAATCCAATCACAAACTCACTTGTAAAAGCCAAGTTCCAACATTCATACAGACACAAAAAATCCTCCACAATCATTACAAGGATTATGGAGGAGGATTTTATGTAATTATCTTAAAAACAGATGATTACTTCTTGTTAAGAGCGAGGTCAACCTTTACGGCGCAAGCTACGGAGCAACCTACCATGGGGTTGTTACCGATGCCGAGGAAGCCCATCATCTCAACGTGTGCGGGCACTGAAGAAGAACCTGCAAATTGAGCGTCAGAGTGCATACGGCCCATAGTGTCGGTCATACCGTAAGAGGCAGGACCTGCAGCCATGTTATCGGGGTGAAGTGTACGACCCGTACCACCACCTGAAGCTACGCTGAAGTATTCCTTACCGGCGAGGATGCGCTCCTTCTTGTAAGTACCAGCAACGGGGTGTTGGAAACGAGTGGGGTTGGTTGAGTTACCCGTGATGGAAACATCAACGTCTTCCTTCCACATAATGGCAACGCCTTCGCGTACGTCGTCAGCACCGTAGCAGTTCACTTTGGCACGAGGACCGTCGCTGTAAGCGATAGTCTTAACCACTTTGAGTTCGCTAGTGAAATAGTCGAACTTAGTTTGCACGTAAGTGAAACCGTTGATGCGGCTGATGATCATAGCAGCGTCCTTACCCAAGCCGTTGAGGATGCAACGAAGGGGTTTGTCGGCGGGACGGCTTTGGTTAGCCATTTGAGCAATCTTGATGGCACCTTCAGCGGCTGCGAAACTTTCGTGACCTGCGAGGAAAGCGAAGCACTTAGTTTCGGGCGAGAGCAAGCGAGCGGCCAATTTGCCGTGGCCAATGCCCACCTTACGGTCGTCGGCTACAGAGCCGGGGATGCAGAATGCTTGAAGGCCTTCGCCGATGTATTCGGCAGCTTCAACAGCGTCTTTAGCCTTCTCTTTGAGAGCGATGGCCGAACCTACAACGTAAGCCCATTTAGCGTTCTCAAAGCAAATCATTTGGGTGCTTTCGCACTCTTGGTAGGGATCAAGGCCGTAAGAATCGCAAATCTGGTTAGCCTCTTCAATGTCTTTGATGCCGTGTTTGTTGAGAGCAGCAAGAATCTGCTTCATACGACGATCCTGGCTTTCGAATTTTACTTCTCTAATCATTTTTGTGTTCCTCCTTAATCTTTACGTGGGTCAATAGATTTAACTGCGCCCTGTTCGGCGGTGGTGCGACCATAGCGGCCAGTTACGCTCTTCAGAGCTTCGTTGGCGTCAACACCCTTCTTGATGGCATCCATGAACTTGCCCATATGAACAAATTCGTAGCCAATTACTTGGTCGTCCTTATCAAGGAACATCTTGGTGATGTAGCCCTCGGTGAGTTGGAGGTAGCGAGTACCTTTCAACTTCGTGCCATAGAGGGTACCCATCTGGCTGATAAGGCCCTTGCCAAGATCCTCAAGACCAGCACCTACAACGAGACCGCCTTCAGAGAAAGCGCTCTGGGTGCGTCCGTAAACAATCTGAAGGAAGAGCTCACGCATTGCGGTGTTGATGGCATCGCAAACGAGGTCGGTGTTCAACGCTTCAAGAATTGTTTTGCCGGGGAGGATTTCGCTAGCCATAGCAGCTGAGTGAGTCATACCTGAGCAACCGATGGTTTCAACCAAGCATTCTTCAATAACACCCTCTTTCACGTTCAACGTGAGTTTGCAAGCACCCTGTTGGGGAGCGCACCAACCCACACCGTGAGTAAGACCGGAAATGTCCTTGATTTCTTTTGCTTGTACCCACTTGCCTTCTTCGGGGATGGGGGCGGGACCATGGTTGGGGCCTTTGGCTACGCAACACATGTTCTGAACTTCGTGTGAATATTCCATGTTTTGAGTTTTGGTATATAATAGAATACTTAATGTTTCTTTGTGTGATGTTTTTTGTGTGGATAAGGTGAAAACTTTCACCTATATGTGCTATACGCCCTGCTTAACCTATGCGATGGTTAGGAAGGGAACGAGAAACTAATATTGCTACGTTGCTGCAAAGTTACGCTATCTTTTGCGAAATAGCAAAATCTTAATTAGTTTTTTTATTCCTTGTTGTGTTGCGGAGGTTATTTTTCTTTTTCGTCGTTGTTTATACGTATTCTTCCTGTGCTTCTCGCTTCTCCATAAATCCGACACCGAGTTTTGAGGAAGTGAAAGCAACTGAAAAAGGCTCTTTTATACCACAGAAAGTTTACTTGCACAATTTGCTGTTGCTTGCACTAATTGCTTACACTCGTACTGATTATCAAGCGTTTAAAGAGTGTAAGCAGCAATATATTTGCTTGCACTGTGCTTGCACGTTGCATGGCGAAATGTTCATTCCTATTAAGCCACTAGTTTTTCCTATCAAGCCACTAGTGAAACACACTTAAGCCACTAGTTTTTCCTATTAAGCCACTAGTGAAACACCTTTAAGCTCGTGCATTTTAGTGCCGATTAGTGCAAGCAAAAAAATCGCTGCTTACACTCTTGAAACGCTTGATAATCAGTGCGAGTGTAAGCAATTAGTGCAAGCAACAGTAATTAGTGTATGTAAACTTACAGGGAGGGGCGATGCAACATTTGTGCTATTTTTTGCAACAAATGTGCAATTTGAAATTTGCTTGCACTGCCTCTATTCTTAGAAAGAGATGGGATGGAGAATTTGGAAAAGGATTGAATGACGAAAAATAGGATACAAAAGGAACGAAAATGAGAATTGCTGGGTATGTTCGGTGGAAGAAAATGGAGTGTTCTAAGGGGGGCTGAACTTGACCGAATTTGTGCGAAGTGTTCAATAATTGTAGAAAAATTTAGTTCAATTGAATGAAAACCCGTAATTTTGCGCCCGAAATGATTCGGACGAGAAGAAATATCACTCCTTTAAGGTATGTTTTTACGTTGCTGTTACTGTTTGTCGCCTATTTTCATGCGACGGGCCGAACGGTCGTGTCTATACCTATAACTATAGAAGGAGAGATGATGGCGGATAGTCTCGTTCAAGATAGTCTTTCCGTGAAACATCACCGTGGCGTGATGAAATGGGTGGGCGACTATTTGAGAAATTCCAACAAACAGAAGGCGGAAAAGAAAATAGACTTCGGCTTTATACCTGGTCCGAATTATTCAGCTACAACAGGCTTGGGGCTTGGCTTGTTAGGCACGGCTACATATTCCGCAGACCGTAGTGACGCCACGTTGCCGCGATCTAACGCTTCGGTGTATAGCAACATGACAACGGGAGGCTTCTTTATGGTGGGACTTCGTGGAAATCATATTTTTCCGAAGCAACGCTATCAGTTAGATTATAAACTTAACCTTTCTACCTTTAGCACAAGTTTTTGGGGTATTGGCTATAAAAATGCCGACCTTAATAGTAATAAGGCTGATTATCGACGCAATCGAATCAATGCGATGGCTCGCTTTATGTTTCGTATCGCTCCGAAAACCTATCTAGGGCCGTTTGTGAATTACCGAGTGGCTCAAGCTAAAGATGTGGATGAAGATAAACTCCCCTTGTGGCAAGGCCAAAGTAAAACGGTGGGAGTGAGCACCTTGGGTTTTTCCTTCACCTACGACACGCGCGACTTTATTCTCAATGCGAGCCGTGGCGTGTTCTTGCAAATAGATCAAACGTTTTCGCCCCGAAAGCTGAGCCGAAAGCAAGAATATTCGTTTTCAACCACAGAGGCCACTTTCTCTACCTATGGCAGGTTGTGGAAAGGCGCTATTTTGGCGGGCGAGTTGCACGGAATGTTCAATTACGGCGATGTGCCTTGGGCTTTCATGGCCGAGGTGGGCTCGAACGACCGCATGCGCGGATATTACGAGGGGCGTTATCGCGATCAAAACGTAATAGAAGGTCAAGTGGAGTTGCGTCAGCACATTAAAGGCCGCAATGGCGTAGTGGCTTGGGTGGCATTGGCCAATGCTTTTCCCAATTTCAATCACATTGCTTGGCGTTACACCTTGCCCAATGCGGGTGTGGGCTATCGGTGGGAATTTAAGAAACGCATTAACATCCGCATCGACTATGGCTTCACCCGAAAGGGAGGAGGTTTCCTATTTAATATAAACGAGGCTTTCTAAGAGATAGGGTTATGCCTAGAAAGTGAAAAATAGAACAATCACTAAACGCGACATAAAAAGTTTTATTCTCAATGAATATTAAGACGATTGCATTAAGTGCATTCCTGCTCCTTGCAGGTGTAACAAAGGTAAATGCCATTCCTTATTCACCCGAATATTTGGAAACGCATCAAACAGAGAACGCAAGTGGAACTACCCAATACATTCCGAAGGGAAATTTTGAAAGTTGGAGTTCGCAATCCGTTAAAGAAAGTGCTATTCTAGGTGGCAACACCGTGACATTGATGCACATTGGCTCACCTTGGGGCTCGTCGAACGTATGGGCCAAAGTAAGTGGTGTGACCAAAACCAATGTGAGCGTTTATCGCGACACGCATCCTGGCCATGGCTATTGTGCTAAACTCTACACACACATTGTAGAGGCCAAGGTGCTAGGCATAATTAATATAAAGGTGTTGGCTGCGGGTTCTATCTATTTGGGCAATACCATTCAGCCTATTACTGACACGAAGAACCCCATGGCTAAACTGAATGCGGGATTGAAGTTTACAAAACGCCCTAAGGCAATTGTTTTCGACTACAAAACTCACATTGTTAGCGGCAATCGCATTCGCCAAAATGGCATTACCAAAGGTAGTACTGTTTCTGGTCAAGACATGGCCGACTGCATTCTTTATTTGCAAAAGCGTTGGGAAGATGCGAATGGAAACATCTATGCCAAGCGTGTAGGCACGATGGTGCATCGTTTCAACAAGAGCTCTGATTGGAAAAACAATCAGTCGTTCGCTATTCAGTATGGCGACATTCGCAAACAAAGCTTCTACAACTCAGCCTGGGCTTTAACTTCAGGCGATTTAACTAAATACGCTCGCAACTCAAAAGGCGTGATGAAACCTGTGCGCGAAGTGGGATGGGCTAGCGCAAACGAAACTCCCACACACCTTGTGCTTCAGTTTGACTCTAGCCATGGCGGAGCTTATGTTGGCTCGGTTGGTAACACTCTTTGGGTGGACAACGTTCGCTTAGCTTACTAAAAGCATATACAAGTAGATGTTCAGAAATAATTTTATAATAAAATAAAAACGACAGTAGGGATAATTTTACCATGTTTCTTTCATTTAAGGGCGGGCTGAAAGCCCAATGCTTGCTCCTAGCCTAGGGCAAGCGAAGCGGCGCCCTGGGTTACAGTTGAATAGAAAAGCACGCTCTGA
>CAVKKI010000140.1:0-6823 GCA_963656725.1 Oribacterium sp.
CTTTTTGAGAAGAAGCTCAAGCACTTTTTGAGAAGAAACTCAAGCACTTGGGGGGCGACGCGTCTCGCGTCGGGGCAAGTGGCGGGCAAGCACTGGCTCAATCTCAACTAATTCTCCTTCTTATTCTCCTAGCGTCGCTATTTGCTCGCTGCTTGCCCCGACGCGGGACGCGTCGCCCCCCAAGAGCTAGTGTCGCCCCCCAAGAGCTCCCCCCAAGAGCTAGCGCTTTCTATTAAAAAATAGCCGGCGAATTATCGTTTTTTTCAAGAAGAATTAGTTATTTTTGTGACCTTAAAGATAAAGAATTAGAAAGCTACCCCCATAGCCCCAACGAAACCCCAATAAAATTTGCATGGCAAACTTTTCATCCGGACAAAGAATCTCTGTGCGTGGCGAGGAGTTCCTCCTCACCCAGGTCGAGCCCGACGCCAATCAGGGCAACTACCTGCTTCACGCCGAGGGCATTAGCGAACTGGTGCGCAATCATCGCTTCATTTTCGACACGGCCATCGACCACGACATTGAAGTGGTGAGTCCCTCACACACCCAACTTGTGGCCGACACCGACCCTCGTTGGCGCAAAACCCGCCTGCTCATTGAAGCCGCCATTCGCAACAACGCCTACTTCTCGCAAAAAATCACCGTGGCGCAGGGCGGAGCGTACGACCTAGCCGACTATCAGATGGAGCCCACGCTCAAGGCCCTCAGCCTGCCGCGCCCCCGCCTGCTCATTGCCGATGGCGTGGGCCTGGGCAAAACCATTGAGGTGGGCATTTTCTTGAGCGAGATGATTCGCCGCGGCCGCGGCAAACGCATCTTGGTGTGTGCGCTCAAAAGCATTTTGGCCCAGTTTCAAGAGGACATTTGGAATCGTTTCGCCATCCCCCTCGTTCGTCTCGACAGCATGGGCGTGGCCCGCATACAGAGCGAAATTCCGCTCAATAAAAACCCGTTCGACTACTACGACAAAACCATCATTTCGATCGACACTCTGAAAAACAACGGCCGCTTTCGCGCTTGGCTCGAAAAAACCCGTTGGGACATCATCGTGATCGACGAATGTCACAAGGTGAGCAACGAGGCCAGTCTGCGCGGCGACCTCGCGCAGTTTTTGGCTCAGAAGTGCGATTCGCTCATTCTCACCTCTGCCACGCCCCACAACGGCAATGCCGAGTCGTTTGCCAACCTCATGCGCATGCTCGACCCCATCTCCATTCCCCGCAACGGTCACTACACGCAGCACGATGTGGCGCCCTATTATGTGCGCCGTTTCAAAAAAGACATCGACGACGCCCACATTCGCAGCCAGTTTCAGCGGCGCAAGGTGGTGAGCATTGCCGTGCCGTTGGCGCCCGAAGAAGAGGAGTTTCTTAAAGTGCAACACACCCAATTTCAAAGCCTAAGCAAGGCCACAACCACCGACCAACTCTTTGCGCTAAACCTGTTTAAAAGCTACCTCTCCTCACCCCAAGCGGCTAAAGAGTCGCTCGTGAAGCGAAGCGAAAAAGACGGCAGCGAGCAGGTGCAAGAATTGCTCAAGTTGGTCAACGCCAACCTCGCCGCCGGCATCGACACCCGTTATGCCGCCTTTCGGGCGAAACTTAAAGAAATTTGGAAGGCAAACAAGCAAGAGCGCATCGTTATTTTCACCGAGCGCATTGCCACCATGAAGTTTCTTTCAGAGAGCATTCGCAAAGAGTTTCGCCTGAATGAGAAACAAGTGGTGTGTTTCGACGGTTCGCTCACCGACACCGAGCAAGAAGAACTGGTGGCCTCGTTTGCCAAGGCCGACAGCGACATCCGCGTGTTCCTCTCCACCGACTCGGGCTCGCAGGGCGTCAACCTTCACTATTTCTGCCACCTTATGTTCAACTACGACCTGCCCTGGAGCCTCATCACCCTCGAGCAGCGCAACGGCCGCATCGACCGTTATGGGCAGAAGCAAGAGCCGGTGATTTACTATCTTGTGGCCCAAGGCCAAGATGAGGCCCTGCGCACCGACTTCCGCATTCTCGACAAGCTGCGCGCCAAAGAGCAAGAGGTGCACGACACCTTGGGCGACGCCCTGAGCGTGATGTCGCTCTACAACTCGCAGCAAGAAGAAGACGAGGTGAAAGCTGCCCTCCAGGCGGGCGATGAAAACTTCATTGAGAAAGCCGCCCCGCGCCGTCGCCGCCGTGCCGGTTTTGGCAGCGCTCAGCCCTTACCGGCCACACCGGCCAAAGAGCATTTGTCGGAGAAGATCTACGAACACAAACTTTCGCTCTACTCGAGCGATGAGCAATTCTATCGCGAACTCTTTGCGCAGCTAGAGGCCATAGGTTCTATTCACCCCGGCGATGTGCAGTGGAAGGAGGGCTCCGTGCCTTATGTAGAGGTGCGCAACAACGCTGAGCTACACGACGTGCTTTTCGACCTGCCGAAAGAGGCCCTGCCCTCCGATAACCTCTTCCGCCTCTGCGCCGACAAGTCCCTGCTAATGCGCAGCATCGACGAGTCGCGCCGGCAAAAGGGGGGCGAGTGGAGCCAATTCCAACCGCTCTACGACCTTCACCCCATTGTGCAGTATCTGCTCACCAAGTTCACCGCCTCGTTGCCTAAAAACCAAGCCTTTGTGGTAAAGGGCGAACAGCTGCCCGAGGGCATGAGCTACTATCTTTTCTATGGCAGCCACGCCAATGGGCTGGGGCAGAACCTGCTGAGCAAGTTCTTCCTCGTGCCGCTCGACCGTGAGGGCGCTTTGCGCCAAATGCCCCTTTCGCTCTATGATTTCCTGGAGCTGTTTCACCTTAACGACTCCTTCCTTCAAGGCGTGCAGCAACCCGACGTAGCCGTGTTGCAGCAAAACCTCGACAGCGCCATCGAGAAGGGCATGGAACTTTATATGAAGCAAAAGCAGCAGCAGTTGGCTGTGAAAATGGAGCAGCAACTCAAGGCTTATAACCAGAAACTGCAGGTTTGGGCCGAGCAAGCCCAGCAGTCGCTCTTCGAGTTCGACAGCGATGATGTGCAAATCACTCGCCGCAACCGCCAACACGAGGAGGCGGTTATTCAGAAAATCAGCGACGAGTCGAGCCAGTTTTATCAAGACATGTGCTCGCTCGACCAGGCCGAGCCCTATTTGCGCTTGCTCGCTGTGTTTTATCATTTTTAGAATGGGTGCGCTAGCTCTTGGGGGGCGCTAGCTCTTGGGGGGCGACGCGTCTCGCGTCGGGGCAAGTGGCGGGCAAGCACTGGCTCAATCTCAACTAGTTCTCCTCCTTATTCTCCTAGCGCTGCTACTTGCTCGCTAATTGCCCCGACGCGAGACGCGTCGCCCCCCAAGAGCTAGCGCCCCCCCCCAAGAACTCCCCCTAAGAGCTAGCGCCTTAAAACTCTCATCCTCTAAAGAAAAAAATCTATGGCCGACAACATAAAATACCGATTCATTCAGAACGTGGGCGACTATTTCCCCTCGGGCTATTTCAGTGACGACTTCCTCGAAAAGGTGCAGAAGTGCGCCGGTGTTTCTGCCGACGAACTCAAGCAACTCAATGCTCCTTTCGTGGCGCTGCAAAAGCACTACGACGACTATAAAAACTTCATCGTCAATCTGCACCCTCGCACCGAAGACGCCATTAAACACACCCACGACTTCAATACCCGGCTGCTCGAGTTGTTGGGCTACGACGCCACACACGCTTATCAAGAATGGCTCACGGTGAAAGACGAGGCCACGCCCGTTGAGGTAATCCCCGTGCGCCACATTCTGCGCCAGGGCAGCCAAACGAAAATGCTCGTGATGGAGATGCAACACCTCATCACGGTCGACGACGAAGAGCCCGCCGGACTGTTTGAGCAACAATACGATAGCGAGCCCGACCGCTTCACGCCTCACCAAAAATATTATGCCGGCCAGTGGCGCTATGTGTTTGAGTTCGATAAGGAGAAAATGAAAATTTCGCCCTCGGTCATCAACAAAGCCGTCACCCACATCTTCTTGCTGCCCGAAGAGCGCCGGCCACACTTCATCTTGATGATGGCGGGCAATGTGGTGTTTCTTTTCGATAAAGACAAATGGGCAAAGGGCGCTTACCTTGAGTTTTCGCTCGACGAACTGTTTGCGCAAGCGCGCATTCCGGCCTTCCGCAACTACTACGCGCTCTTTCACATGCTTTGCTGCAAACAAACCTTGGCGGCCGATGGCGAAATGGTGTTGATGGACAGCATTATTGAAGAGAGCTACAAGAATGCCTATGAGGTGACGAAGGATTTGAAAGAGGGTGTGATTCTGGCCGTGGAAACGCTTGCCAACGAGGCGCTTTATTGGTGGAAACAACACAACTCGCTGCCCGTGACCGATTACACTAACGACCGCTTCGAGCAAGAGGTGAAGGATGATTGCTTGACTATTATCTATCGGCTGCTGTTTCTTTTCTATGCCGAGAGCCGCAGCGAATTGGAAATTCTGCCGATTGCCGACGAGGTCTACAACCGCGGCTACTCGCTCGAGTCGTTGCGCGACCTCGAAATGGTGCGCCTTAATAGCGACGAGAGCCGCAATGGCTACTTCTTCGACCAAAGCATTCACCACCTTTTTTCGCTGCTCTCTAAAGGCTACAACGCCGCAGGGGCTGACGGATTTAAGAGTTTCCGCGTGCGCCCCATCGACTCGCCGCTCTTTGCCGATAAAAACCTGCACCACCTCGCCCCCGTGAAAATTCGCAATGTGAAGTGGCAAGAAATTATCCGCGCCCTTTCGCTCTCGAAAAAAAAGAACTATTGCGGGCGCATTAGCTACGCCAACCTTGGGGTGAACCAATTGGGCAGTGTGTATGAAAGCCTGTTGGCCTTCCGCGGCTTTTATGCTGAGGAAGATTACATTGAGGTGCATAAGCAGGGCCGTCCCGAAGAGGGCACGTTCTTGGTGCCTTACAGCCGCATGGGCGATTTCGACAGCCGCGAGGTGCTTTGCGACCCCGAAACGGGCCGCCCCAAAATTTTGCCGCAAGGCACGTTTGTGTATCGCCTCAACGGGCGCGACCGCCAAAAGTCGGCCTCTTACTACACCCCCGAGGTGCTTACGCGAAGCACGGTGAAATACACCTTAAAAAGCATTATCGACGAGGTGGCCAGTGGCAAGCGCCCGGCCACCGAACTGCTTGAACTGAAAATTCTGGAGCCGGCCATGGGGGCTGCCGCCTTTCAAAACGAGGTGATTAACCAAGTGGCCGAGGCTTACCTCACCTATCAGCAACTGCAACTGCGAGAGAAAGGACGGCAAAATTGGCGCATTCAGCCCGACCGCTATCGCGATGAACTGCAAAAGGTGAAGGCGTATATTGCCACACACAATGTGTATGGCGTGGACTTAAATCCCACTGCGATTGAACTGGGAAAACTCTCGCTTTGGCTCAACGTGATTCATAAAGACATGGAAACGCCCTTCTTTGCCAACCGCCTCACGGTGGGCAATGCAGTGATTGGGGCGTGGCTCAAGGTGTATGGCCGCGACGAGGTGTATGGCCTAAAGGGCAACTCCAAACTGCTGCCTAATAAATGGTGGGAGCGCGCGCCCCACAAGGTGAAGTTCTTCTCTAGCCGTGTGAACCGTTCGGTCAACGAGGTCTACCACTTCTTGCTGCCCGACGCAAACATGCTGGGCGTGCGCAGCATTAAAGAGCAGAAGCGCGACAACAAGCAAGCCGACGCGCACATGGCGGCTATATTGAAAGATTGGACGGCCCCCATTGGCGACCATGAGTTTAAGGCGCTGCAACGCCTTTCGGCTAAGATCGACGTGTTGCTGAAGGAGTATTTCACCGACCAACTCTCGATTGACAAATACACCAACAACCGCCGCGAGGTGTGGGATGGCACGGAGCGATCCGACACGCGCGACTTGTTCCGCGCCGAGGATCAAGCCGACACTTACGCGCAGAAGCAGCGGCTTTTCGACACACGCTATCGTCGCGACAATTCCTACCGCAAACTGAAGTTGGCTATGGACTATTGGTGCGCCTTGTGGTTTTGGGAGTACAGCGACGCAGCGGCGCTGCCCAAGCGCGAGGAGTATTGGGCCGACCTCGAGGCCTTGCTCGATGTGGACAATGCCTTGCTCGACCAACGCACGCGTCAGGCCCTAGAGCGGGCCGGCTCTGACAAGGCCGGCGAGCCTGCGCCTGGCTATGGCACGGAGCGCATGACGGAGGATGAGTCGGCCATTGTGACCCGAACGCAAGAGGAACTGCTCACGGCGCAGCACGGCGCTACCTCGCTCTTTGCCGACGACGACCCGCCACGCCTTCAAATTGCCAACCGCCTAGCGAAGCGCTACCGCTTTTTCCACCCCATGCTGGAGTTTATTGAGGTGTTTTGGCTGAGAGAGGGCTTTGATGTGATTTGTGGTAATCCGCCGTGGATTAAGATGGAGTTTAACGAGGCAAACATCATTGCCGAGAAATATCCCGAGGTGGCTATTCGCAAAGTCTCTGCCCCCGATGTGCGGCAGAAGCTCTCGCTGTTTATGGAGAACCCAGCTTTGAAATCACTCTATCTCAGCGAGCAGAATGAGCAGGCTTGCAGCACGGCGTTTATGAACGCCTACTGCAACTATCCCTTGTTGGTGGGGCAGCAAACGAACCTTTATAAGTGTGTGCTAGAAAACTGCATGGACTTGGCTTCGGAGGAGAAAGGGTACATCGGCATTCTTTGTCCGGAAAGCATCTACGACGACCCGAAGGGGCAACCACTTCGAAGGGAACTTTATAAGCGGTTGCGCTATCATTTTCAGTATCAAAATGAACTTCGGCTTTTTGCCGAAGTTGATCACCATACGGTGTAT
>CAVKKI010000141.1:0-6813 GCA_963656725.1 Oribacterium sp.
TGTTTCGCTTCGATGCCGCATTCAAGAGCGTTCATGGTTGCTTAGGTTGTGACACTTGCATCAAGGAACCCAACGGATGCGTCTTCAAGGACGACATGGAGGAAATCAACCCACACCTGCTTCAGGCTGATGTCATAGTCTTTGCATCTCCTCTTTATTATTTCAACATTAGTGCTCATCTAAAGAGCGTTATTGATCGATTCTATGCCAACAACTCTGCATTGCAAGGCAACAAAAAAGCGGCGCTACTGCTCTCCATGGCCGATGATACGGCAGAAATAGCCGAAGGCCCAGAATACTTCTTCAAGCACTTTACCAACTATATGGGCTGGGAAAACCTCGGCGTTATCACTGCCACAAGTTGTGAAACCCGTGCCGACATCGAGAAAACAGACTTTCCACAGAAGGCTTACGAATTAGGAAGGAGTTTGTAGAGAAAGTCCATATAACGCTATAGGGTGGTTCTAATAATTCTGAAATAGGAATTATTAGAACCACCCTAGAGTGTAATTTATAGAACCACCTCAAAGCTAATTTCACCTAGCTTTATTCGTTGATTACGAAATAAAGATTGTATTTTTGCAATAGCAAATATAACACATAATCTACGCACAGCATGAAGTACTTAGACCCTAAAAACGACCTTACATTTAAAAAGGTGTTTGGCAAACACCCAGACCTGCTCATCAGTCTGCTTAACGCACTGCTGCCCTTAAGCGACGACGAGCAGATTAAAAGTGTGGTGTATCTTCAAAACGAACTCGTGCCCGAACTTTACAAGCAAAAAAACACCATTGTTGATGTGCTTTGCCAAGACGTGTGCGGACGCAAGTTTTGCGTAGAGATGCAAATGGAATGGACCAAGGCATTCAAGCAACGCGTGCTGTTTAATGCCTCGAAACTCTACGTGTCGCAAGCCAAAGAGAGCCAGACCTACGATCAACTTCAACCCGTTTACTCGCTCAACCTCATAAACGACATTTTCGAACCTAACGTTCCGGAATTTATACACAACTACCAAATTGTGCACGATAAATACAGCGAGAAAGTGATTAACGGATTGCATTTCACCTTCATCGAACTGCCCAAATTCACGCCCAAAACAACATTAGAAAAACGAATGGCCGTGTTATGGCTTCGCTTCCTCACTGAAATAGATAGAAGCACTTATGAAGCCCCCGAAGTGCTGCTCAACAACTCTAAAACCAACAAAGCCCTTGAGGAAGTGAAAATATCGGCATTCACAGAAGAGGAACTTCGATCTTACGATAAAATTTGGGACATCATCCGCACAGAAAAAACATTAGAAAACGGAAAATACGAAGAAGGAATAGCCAAAGGAATAGCCAAAGGAAAAATCGAAGGAAGGGCCGAAGGCATTGCCGAAGAACGAAAAGCCGCCCTCAAAAAAGCAATGGAAGCTGCACGCACTATGCTTAACGACGGACTTAGTCCTGAAAAAGTGGCGCTCTATACGGGGCTAACCGAAGCACAAATCAAAACGCTGCAATAAGAGATTTCATCCCCTAGACCAAACCTTTACAAAACACAAAAGCCCTCATTCTTTTCCACTTTTTCAAGGTTTTATTTTGCCTTTCGCAAGCCAAACACTATCTTTGCACCTTGAAACACAAGGTATCAATCAAATATGATCAACAGAGAACTCATTAGGCTGAAAGTGGTTCAGCTTGTCTACGCATACTACCAAAACGAAGGGCGCACGCTCGAAAGCGCTGAAAAAGAACTAGCCTTTTCACTGCAAAAGGCTCACGAGCTCTACCTCTATTTATTAACATTATTGGTAGAACTTAAAAAGCACGCCGAGCGCAAAGACGCCGTTCGCATTGCCCGCGAAAAACGCACAGGCAACGTGGTAGGTGGCTTGTCGCCCGACAAACAATTTGCCGCCAACAAGTTGCTTTGCCAATTGGCCGAGAATAAAGTTCTCAATGATTATCAAGAGAACTCCAAAGGACAATGGCCCGAGGAAGCTGCATTCGTGAAAAACCTCTACACTGAAATGGTGAACAGTGAAATCTTTACCATTTACCTTAACAAAGAAGACTTTGATTACGAGGCAGATCGCGAAATTGTGCGCAAACTCTACAAAGATTTCATTCTCAATAACGATAACTTCGAGTCGCTGCTCGAAGAACATTCGCTCTATTGGAACGACGATAAGCAGGTGGTAGATTCCTTTGTAATGAAAACCATCAAACGCTTCAGCGAAGAGAGCACAGCAGAGCAAGAACTCCTCCCCCCCTACGCAGAAGATGAAGATAGGCTCTTTGCCAACGAGTTGTTTAGAGCCACCTTGGAGCGTGGGCCTGAACTGCGCGACATCATCCGTGCCAACACCCGCAACTGGGAGTTTGGACGAATGGCCTTTATGGACATCATCATTATGCAGATAGCCTTGGCGGAAATTCTCACCTTCGACTCCATCCCCTTAAACGTCACCTTCAACGAGTATCTCGACATTGCCAAAGTGTATAGCACACCCAATAGTTCTTCCTACATCAACGGTGTGCTCGATGGCATTGTAAGAAATCTAACGAAAGAAGGACGCATCAACAAAGTGCGCATAAAAAAACAACCTCTGAAACAGCAATAAAAAAATCAAACATTTAATATGAACACAATTCTCTTGCAAGCCGCCCAAAACGCACAAGGCGGTGCTGGCAACTACTCCATGATTATCATGATGGTGGTGCTCTTCGCCATCGTCTACTTCTTTATGATTCGTCCGCAGAACAAGAAACAGAAGGAAATTCAGAAGTTCCGCAACGAGCTCACCGTAGGTCAACAAGTCATCACTATTGGTGGCATTCACGGCACCGTTCGTCACATCAGCGAAGAAGAAGGCACCATCACCCTAGAAGTGGCCACTGGCGTGAAAATGGTATTCTCTAAAGAAGCCATCAACCCCATCAACACCAACGCTGCCAAAAAGTAAAAAAGCACCCACACATTGAGCGGAGCGAAACGGATGAAGCAAGACCTAATTATATAGGAAAGCACACCTATAATATATAGGCACAGCTCATCACTCCCCCATTGAAAAGAAAGAACGGGCAAGTTTGTTAGAACATTTCATTGTCGACAAACTTGCCCGTTTCGCACATTACGCCCCCTTAAACATGAACATCAGACGCGCCCTTAAAAGCAAAAGAGCCAAGTGGATACGCCAAGGCGGTTGGCTCTCGTGGATGTGGAACAAGCAAACGTTTATCTTCTTGTTCTTTCTGGCACTCAGCACCACATTCTGGGTGTTTCAAACGCTGAACGAAACCTATGAGGAAGACTTCGCCGTGCCACTCGAACTGCGCAACGTGCCCAACAACGTGGTCATCACTACCGACTTGCCCACCGACGTGCACGTGTCGTTGCGCGACAAGGGCAGTGTGTTGCTAGCCTATCACTACACCCGCAAACTCAAAGCCATTGTGGTGGATTTCAACACCTACTCTAACGGCCTTGGGCATGTCACCTTGCAAGGCTCAGAGTTAAGCAAGCAAGTGGCCTCGCAACTACTCTCGAGCACCCAAATGGTTTCGTTCAAACCCGAAGCCCTAGAGTTTTACTACAACTATGGGCTATGCAAACGTGTGCCTGTGGTGGTGCAGAGCAACGTGCAAACCGGCAAAATGTTCTCACTATCGAATGTGCTGACCAATCACAACACCGTGCTGGTGTATGCCTCAAAAGAAATTCTTGACACCATCACCGCCGCCTACACCAAGCCCTATGCCCTGCGTAATGTGGTAGACACCACCCGCGTCAGTCTGCCCATCACCAAAATCAAAGGGGCCAAATTCGTACCCAACAAGCTCGACGTGACATTCTGCGTGGATCGCGTGGTGGAAAAAACAGTGCAAGTGCCTGTACAGCAAGTAAACTTCCCCGCATCGAAACAACTGCGCACTTTCCCCGCCACAGTGACTGTTACGTTCCAAGTGACAATGGGACAGTATCGCAACATCACGAGCGACAATTTCGTGTTGGTGGTCAACTACGAAGAACTGCTGAAAAACAAAACCAACGTGTGCCACCTCTCACTCAAAACCATACCCACTGGCGTGAGCCACGTGCACATCACACCACAAGACGTGGAATACATCATTGAAGAAGTTGCCGACGATGACACAGAAAACGAATAATCCCCATATCCTTCCCCTACGCATCGGCATTACCGGTGGCATTGGTAGCGGCAAAAGCTACATCTGCCGCCAACTCGAAGCCGCGGGCCACCACGTGTTCTACTGCGACGACGTGGCCAAACACATCATCCGCACTCACCCCGAAGTAAAGCAAGCGCTACAAGAGTTAGTGGGCACGAATGTGTATGATGCCGAGGGCAAATTAGTAAAAAGCGTGCTGGCCGCCTACCTTTGCCAAGGAACGGCCTATTCCAAACAAGTAGATCAAATTGTTCACCCCAAAGTGGCCGAAACTTTTCAACAATTCGCTCAGCAACAAGTTCAAAGCGAGTTCACCCCTCCCCAGTCTTTAGCAATCAGCAACAACAAAGAAATCACCCTTGAATCATTAAAAGCATTGCCCACCCAAAGCACAGTGTTTATGGAATGTGCCCTGCTTTTCGAGTCGGGCTTCGACAAATTGGTAGACCTCTCCGTGTTGGTGCACGTGAGTCACGAAACACAAATCACACGCCTCATGCAGCGCGACCACATCGACCGAGAAAAAGCCTTGCACTGGATGGCACTGCAACTAAGCGAAGAAGATAAACTGCAACGAGCTGATGCATTCATCATCAACGAATAAATTCGATCATAAATTATAGAATCATCTTAAAAAAAAATTGTATATTTGCCCCATTATTATATCTTTAACAAAAAAACATTATGAACAGAGAAACACTCTTCGCCCTTAGCCTTGGACTAACGCTTACCCTCGGCCTTGGCTCGTGTAAGGATAACGACCTCGCAGATGGAGGCACAAACGGTGGCGACACGGAAGTAACCGATGCCGAAGCACAGAAGTATCAAGCCTTACAAAACTTGCTCGGCGCATTGGCCGATGTCGACTCACTGCCCTCAAATTGGAACTCAAAAGGCTATACCGTTCCCCCCACTGTGGGCGTGCTCAAAGACGATGCACAGCCACACATACGCTACGTTGTCACCTCAAGCCAAGCAGAAGCCGACCGCATCTATCGTAGCTACCTGATGAAAGATGTGACAGGCACCCCTAGTGACGACTCTTGGCAGATGGACGGCATAGGCTCTATGCAGTTTAAACTAGAGAACGAACCCAACCTCTACGCCACGCTCAAAGTACAAGTGCAGCAGCTCCCCGCTCTAGAGGAAATACGCTTTGTTAACGAAGACTACTTAGGTAGCAATGGATGGTTAGCTCCCGCGGGGTGCTACTACTCGTTTGGCGATGTGATATGCCAAAAAATCACGAGCCAAGACGAGAAAGGTAACGAAGTGGTGACACCCACCTACTGGGTGTGTGTGCGCCCCTGTAGCATGAGTCCCAAGCGCCGTCAGAGCCACTGGTGTAGCTTTCAGCTAGTGCCAGCGGGTGAAAAAAGCACACAGAACTACATAAAAGTGGGCAACAACTGCTACCTGCCCACCCAACTTGCCACCAATCGCAGCGATGCCGAACGCATGGTGCAGAACTTCTTTAATGTGCTGCGCATTATGGCTCAGCCCACTGTGGCCCTGAGCAAAAGCTACACTGGCATCGACGACATTAGTTACGACAACAAAGAAAATAGTGCGGCCACCTACAACGAGCTGCGCGATCAGAGCTTTATGTGGGACTACCACGATTTGTGGAATCCCCAAACCAAACTGGTGCATACCAATGCCGAGGGGAAAACAGAAGTCCTGTCAGGATCATTGGTAAACCCAGAGTTTATCGTTGAAAATGACGCTAGCTTCAAAACGGTCTTTGGCGACGACAAGAAGGACATTACGCTCGGCGCTTTCTACAACGGATATAGCAAGAACTTCTTCTCGAAGGGCGACTACTCAGTGTATTACATGCAGCTCACGGCCAAGAAGGACGAACCCTTCCTTCAAGTGCAAAAGCAAACGCCCTATGTGCTCACCTCCGAGCGTCCCGACTTCCGCAAATTTGCCACGGGTAGTTCCCAAGTCCCCTATGTACACTTTAGCACAGGAACAACCGAGCCTAAATACCAACTCATGGTAAAGTATCACTCTGGAGCCGAACTTGAGGGGAAAAGTCAATCGACGAACGACGTGAAGCCCGACGTATCATACGAGAATCGACTAGGAAACATCAAAGATGTGCTCGTGCATAGAGCATATCGAAGTGTAAAGGCCTACAATGGCTTTGAAAACGATGGCACCCCAATAGACAAAACAATACTACCCTTCTTTGCATTTGGCGACATAGTGACGTCCACCCTAATTGAGAAAATGCAGAATCAACAGTCGAACCGCTTCTGCATCCTTCCCGCCCACCCCTACTACCATAATCAAAAGGTTCAAAATAAAAGTTTGAAAGAATGGACGAAGACTGCCTTGTTCGTATCGGGCCCCGTTGATGGCAAGATCGAAAGTGACGAGGTGACCGACTACGTCGATGTGGAGATGGAAGCCGCACTAATGCAAATGGCGTGGGCCTACTTGAGGCATAATAGCAAAACATACGAACATTTCGGTGCCGAGCCACTTGAAATTTCCAACCCTTACGACAACGCACTAGAAACGCTTTATTCGGAAATTGTGACAAAATATGCAGGCGTCAACATATATTATGATACCAATAAAGTAATCGGGCTACAACTAGAAATTAAACTCAAAGACGACC
>CAVKKI010000142.1:0-6790 GCA_963656725.1 Oribacterium sp.
CATAACTACGCAAACACTCGTGCTCCTAGCAATGCTTTTGCTCTTTCAGAGCGATGTTCCTGCTAGCGTTTAAACCCAGGGCGCCGCTTCGCTTGCCCTGGGCTAGGTGCAAACATTGGGCTTTCAGCCCGCCCTAAAACAAATGAGCCGTGTGTCGAAAAGCAGAATTTTGGCTAGATACTTGCGTGTTATGCACAATTATCGTAATTTTGCGCACGAAATTTGAAAACAAAGGCCCTTTGTGGCCCTGTTTGGCAAACCACTAACAAATTATGACTCACAACTTACTGAAAGGAAAGCGTGGCATCATTTTTGGCGCGCTCAACGAAGACTCTATCGCCTGGAAGGTGGCCGAAAAGGCTGCCCAAGAAGGTGCGCAAATCACTTTGAGCAACACGCCTATGGCCTTGCGCATGGGCACACTCGATAAATTGGCCGAAAAAATCGGCGCCACCATCATCCCCGCCGACGCCACGAGCGTTGACGACCTCACCAACGTGTTCCAAAAAAGCATGGAGGTGTTAGGCGGTAAAATCGACTTCGTGCTCCACTCCATTGGCATGAGCCCCAACGTGCGCAAACACCGCACCTACGACGACCTCGACTACGGCTACCTGCAAAAAACGCTCGACATCTCGGCCATCTCCTTCCACAAAATGTTGCAATGCGCCAAGAAACTCGATGCTATTGCCGAATATGGTTCCGTGGTGGCTCTCACCTACGTGGCCTCGCAGCGCACTTTCTACGGCTACAGCGACATGGCCGATGCCAAGAGTATGCTCGAAAGCATTGCCCGCTCGTTTGGCTACATCTATGGCCGCGAAAAACACGTGCGCATCAACACCATTTCGCAGAGCCCCACTGCTACCACTGCCGGCAAGGGCATTAAAGAGATTGACAACATGATGGACTTTGCCGACAAAATGTCGCCCCTGGGCAACGCTAGTGCTGAAGACTGCGCCGATTACTGCGTGATGATGTTCTCCGACTTCACTCGCAAAGTCACCATGCAAAACCTCTTCCACGACGGTGGTTTCTCATCAATGGGCATGAGCCTTCGCGCCATGAACCAGTATGCCAAGGATATGAAGCCCTTCGAAGACGAAAACGGCAAGGTTATCTACGGATAATCACCCACCCTCTCTTCTTCGTTTCCTTTTGCCACACTCCCCTTCAGCGTGTGGCTACTAAAACACACATTTCGCTTTTTGCAATAACGAAATAAACGTAAGGCGGAAGCTAGTTCTTTTTCTGTTTATCTTTTGTAGTGCGACAGTGAACTAGCTTCCGCCTTATTGCGTTATTCTCAAAAAGCTACTTATATCGACTCTTTATTTAATAAGAAGTCGAACACGTTCATCAACACGATGCCCTCATCGTTTTGATATTTCTTTATAATGTCTCCAGTAATTACATATTTCATGAAACTATCGTTGATGCGTAACAAAGAGGCCAATTCTTGTTGCATTTTCTCTTGATCGGGCAAACTGAAAGCCGACTGAATGTAGCAACGCTTATAGCCATGGTTACACACAAAGTCCACTTCAAGCATTCGTCTAACCTTTGTGCCTTTTTCATCCACACCATTAAATTCCACATTGCCCACGTCCACGCTATATCCACGATAACGAAGTTCGTTATAAATGGCATTCTCCATCAAATGCGTTTTCTCTTGCTGACGAAACCCAAGAAGCGCATTACGAATGCCCAAGTCTGAGAAATAATATTTCAATGGTGTGCCGATATACTTGCGTCCCTTCACGTCGTAGCGGTTGCATTCCTCAAGCAAAAAGGCGTCAGTGAGAAACTCTATGTATCTTTTTATGGTTGTAGCGCTTATAGCAACGTTTTTCACCGACTGAAATGTGTTGGCCAGACGTTGCGGATTCGTAAGTCCACCAATCCCAGAGGCGAGAATTTTAAATAAATCATTGAGTTCTGCATCGTTCTTAACCTTATTCCTATTAATCACATCTATTAAGTAGGTTTCAGTTAAAAGGCTGTTGAGAAGTTTCATCTTCTCCTTGTCCGTTTTTTGCAGAACAACTGGGGGCAGTCCGCCATAGAGCAAATATTCGTTCCACCCGTCCAACTTGTCGCCCTCAAACACCGTCATAAATTCGTTGAAACTGAGTGGCGACACATGTATTTGGTCTCCGCGTCCGCGAAATTCGGTAATTATATCTTTCGACAGAAAGCGGGCATTGCTTCCCGTTACGTAAACGTCGGCATTGGGAATGTGCAGTAATCCGTTCAGCACATCTTCAAACTCGTCGAGCATTTGCACTTCATCGAGTAAGATGTAGTAGGGGCGCTCGTCGGTGATTTTATCTTTTACAAATTTGTAAAATTTATTCGGATTGCGAAAATCCTTGAAAGCAAAGTCGTCGAACATCATTTCGATGATGTGGTCGGGAGCCACTCCATCGTCTTCAAGAAAACGCTTGAAAAGGCGAAACAACAGAAACGACTTTCCACAACGGCGCATTCCGGTAATAATTTTTACCAGTCCGTTGTGTCGTGCGTCAATCAATTCTTGTAGACTTTTTTCTCTGTTTATTATCATAATCTGAGGTTTTTGCGGAAGTTCGTAGTTTGCTCTCGCAAAATTAGTAAAACCTTCAGTCTTGCGAAAGATTTTTGCGGAAATCCGCATTTTTCTAACGTAAAATCGGCAAAAATGGCAATTCTGTGAAAGATTTTTGCGGATTTCCGCATTTTTCTAACATAGAACAGTGGTTGCAGCTGTCATTGCGTTCTCTATTCCTCCTCTCCTTTTTTCCGAGAATTTGCTTGCAAACACCTTTCTTTCTTCAATCCTCACAAAGCAAGCCATTTCCTTCTCTTTATCCCCTTTTTCAGTCTCTTTTCAATGCCGATAAAAAAGGCGTGCACCAGTTGAAGCACGTGCGTGCACCAACTGAAGGTAGAGCTACCACCAACTGCCGCTCGTGCGTACACCGACCGATGTACGACGACGAATTAAACGCTTCAAACTGCGCCAAAAGGGACTTTCGATGATTGTTTAGCCAGCTAATCATCTTTTTTTCTCCGAACGATTTCAAATCTCTCTTGTTTATGAGAAATCCCGTGCATTCGTCAGAAAAAGTGTAACGCTTTGGCAATTATTCGTCAGAAAAAGTGTGGTGTGGTGAGAATTATTCGTTAGAAAAAGTGTAGAGATGCATCAATTATTCGTCGGAAAAAGTGTAAGATTGTCGTAGGTATTCGGTTTAAAAACGTAATTTTGTAGCGATTATTCGACCTAAAAAATGTGTCTTCACGAAAAGGAACGCGAAGTGCACAAAGGTGTCAAAGAAAATCCAACCTATCTACACACGTTGAATAAAAAAGAAAAACGATATGGGCCTAATATCCACTTTATTTGGCGGTTCGAAACCGTCGGAAGAATCGAAATTTGAAACCCTGCGCGACGATGGTGTGCGCGCCATGCAGATGGGCGAACTGCCCTATGCCGAAAAATGCCTCATGGCGGCTTTAGAGCTGAAAGACGATGCCAAAACGCTCTCGTTTTTGGCCGAAGTGGAGCTGCGCATGCGCAACCACGAAAAAGCCCTTCCCTTGCTGCAAAAACTCTCGGCTCAGTTGGATGACGAACTCGAGGTGGACTTGCTTTTGGCGCAAACCTATGGCGTGCTGAAGCAGTATGATGAAGAGCGCGCCACGTGCTCTCACATTCTCGAAAAGCATGCCGACGAGCCCCGGGCGCTCTATTTGCTTGCCGAGGCCGACAACGGGCTGGGCGACCAGTTTATGGCCATTGCCCACCTCACGCAAAGCCTGAACCTTCGCCCCGACTATCAGCAGGCGCTATACCTGCGGGCCGACGTGTTGCGGCAGATGGGGCAGTGGAGCGAGGTGCTGGCCGATGCCAATGCCCTTGTAGCAGCCAATGGCGAGAATGAGCAATACCTCATTTTGCGGGCCGAAGCCTATGCCGCCTTGTCGCAAACCGAGGAGGCCGTGGCCGACTTGCAGCACACCCTCGAACTCAATCCCTACTCTGATGAAGCGGTGCTTAAATTAGGCTCGCTCTACGAGCAAACTAGCCTTTGGGACAAGGCCTTAGCCCTCTACGACGAAGCCATTGAGATGCGTCCCGACTTTGCTGCCGCCTACAAGGCTCGCGGCGGCGTGAAAAATCATTTAAAAGACACGTTGGGCGCTGCCGACGACCTCAAGCGCTCTCTAGAACTTGCCCCCGAAAAAGCTAGCGACCTCGATGGCGAATACACTAACGTGGAAAATGAAATGAACGACCGCTACAAGCGAATGAATCCCTACGGATTTTAAAAATCCTCCGTTTCTATTAGGACTTTCGCAGATAGAAATCACTGCAAAGCGCCTCATATTGTTCCGAGCGCGCGCCATCGTCGGCAATTAGCGAGAGTTCGTTGCTCTGCAATGCGCCCTCCGTCACCCCAAACTCCAACAACACCCTTTTGCAAGGCTTCTTGGGGCGAGTGACCACTTGGGTGCGCCGAGCAAGGTGTAGCCCGTGCCACTCGGCTGCTGTGGCAAATCGTGCCTCGGCCGTGGCGGGCAGCACCACGGCGAAGCGCGCCGCGGGGTTGTGCCAATTGAGCAAGCGTTTCGCGCAATGAAGCAGCGCCTCGAAGGTGAGTCCGCCCCCCGCCGTGTGGCGCGCTTGAGCCCGTTGAGCCGAGGGTGGCAGCAAGTCCTCTTCAAAGTAAGGCGGATTGCTCACAATGAGGTCGAAGGGAAGGGTGGGGGCGAAGTGCAAAGCATCGGCCGCCACCACCTGAATGCGTGAGGCAAAAGGCGATTGCTGCACGTTGAGCCGCGCGTCGTTAGCCGCCGCCTCGTCAATCTCCACCCCCGTCACTAGGGCCTGTGGAGCCCGTTGTGCCAGCATCAAGGCAATCAGGCCGCTGCCGCAGCCGAGGTCGAGCACGCGTTGAGCCGCACTCACTGTGGCCCACGCTCCGAGCAGCACCCCATCGGTGCCCACCTTCATGGCGCAGTGGGTGTCGTCGACATAGAATTGTTGAAATTGAAAACTCATGTTGCAAAGGTACGCCAATTTCAAGAGAAAGCCAAACGCCAATGCCTTTGCATCGTCTTCCTTTTTTCTCGTCAATTTATAAATAAAGAAGAAATTCTGCATCCTCTTTACGAAGTTCTTCTTCCAAACGAAAATCCCTTTCCCCTTTCTAAAAAATCCGTTCATTCCTATATATATAGGTGTAAACAACACGTTTTCGCTCATTTCAGAAGCAAAATGGCGGAAGAAGCCGAATTTATGCGTAAATTTGCCACACATCAAAAAAACTGTTCTCGCAATTGTGAAAAGTACGCTACGCTTTCTCCTCTTCCCCCTCTTGGCCCTTTTCACCCTGACCACCGCGCGTGCTCAGGGCAATGCCTATGAGCAATACATTCAGCAATACGCTGCCATGGCCGTCGACCAAATGCAGCGCTACGGCATCCCCGCCAGCATCACCCTGGCCCAGGGACTGCTTGAGAGCGGAGCGGGAAAGAGCAAGCTGGCGCGCGAGGGCAACAATCACTTCGGCATCAAAGTGGGCACTAGTTGGGACGGGCCCTACATGATAGTGGCCGACGATCGGCCCGACGATAAATTCCGCGTCTACACCTCGCCCTCTGAAAGCTACGAAGACCATTCCCTCTTCCTTCGCAACGGCCGGCGTTACGCCTCGCTCTTCGAGCTGAAAAGCACCGACTATAAAGGTTGGGCTCGCGGACTGAAACAAGCCGGCTACGCCACCAATCCCGTCTACGCCCAGTCGCTCATTAACCTCATTGAGCGCTACAACCTTCACACCTACGACCACAAACAGCACCTCTCGCGCGAAGAAAAACGCGAGCAAAAGGCCGAGGCCCAATTGCAGCAGAGCGCGGGCAATCACCAAGTGCGTCGCTGCAACGGACAATACTATGTGCTGGCCAACGCGGGCGACACCTACGCCACCTTAGGCCGACAGTTTAAGGTGAAAGAAGAAAAGCTGCGAAAATATAACGACGTCGATGCCAACTATCAGCTTCAGCCGGGCGACGTGGTCTATCTAGGCAAAAAGCGCAAAAAGGCCGACTCGAGCATGAAGCGTCGCTACCACGTGATGCAGCAGGGCGAAAGCCTCTATAGCATTGCCCAGCGCTACGGCATTCGCCTATCTTCGCTCTGCCGCATGAACCCCATTCGCGGCGACTACCACTTCAGAGTGGGCGACGAAATAAAAATTAAATAATCCATGGCGATTAAAGTTCCAACACAAGAAACTCAAAACATGACATCCCCCATATCCCCCTCAAAGGCCGAAGCCCAGTCCACCCCGAGCACGCAATTCTCTTTCGAAGTGCTCCCCCCTGTGCGCGGCCGAGGCATGGAGAGCGTTTACCGCACCATCGACCGCCTGATGCCCTACCACCCCGTGAGCATCAACATCACCACTCACCGCGCCGAAACCATTTATAGCGACTTGGGCAACGGCACCTATCAGCGCCTCAGTGTGAGCAACCGCCCTGGCACTGTGGCCATTGCTGTGGCCATTAAAGAGCGCTATGGCGTGAACACCGTGCCCCACCTCATTTGCAGCGGATTTTCGGCGGCCGAAATCGAGAGCGAACTCATCGACCTCTCTTACCTCGGCATCACCGACCTGCTCGTGCTGCGAGGCGACCGCGCCAAAGACGAGAACCGCTTCATTCCCACCCCCGGTGGCCACAGTCACGCCTCAGAGCTTTGCCAGCAAGTGAACGACTTCAACGAGGGGCGCCTTTTGGGCGG
>CAVKKI010000143.1:0-6705 GCA_963656725.1 Oribacterium sp.
TGAATTACTTGCGTAACCTAACAAAAATCATGGCTTACTATAAGATGAACACCTTGCAAGTACACCTAAACGACAACGGTTTCCGCCAATATTTCGGCAACGACTGGGGCAAAACACAAGCAGCTTTCCGCCTAGAGTGTGAAACCTACCCTGGACTAACTGCAAAAGACGGCTCCTATACCAAACAAGAGTTTATCGATCTACAAAAATTAGCTGAAGCCAACGAAGTAGAAATTATACCAGAAATCGACGCACCCGCACACTCTCTAGCCTTTACACAATATCGAAACAGCCTTGGAAGTCAAGAGTACGGCATGGATCACCTTGACCTCTTCAACCCCGAAACAATCCCCTTTATGGATGCCCTTTGGAAAGAGTATCTAACTGGAAAGGAGCCCGTGTTTAGAGGACCACGCGTTCACATTGGCACAGACGAATATTCCAATGCAAAAAAAGAAGTAGTAGAAAAATTCCGAGAATATACCAATCACTACATTCAACTCGTGGAAAGTTACAACAAACAAGCCGTGCTATGGGGAGCACTAACACATGCCAACGGCACCACTCCAGTAAAGAGCAAAAATGTAATCATGGATATATGGTATAATGGTTACGCCAACCCCACGGAGATGAAAAAGCAAGGTTACAAACTCATCAGCATCCCAGATGGACTCACCTATATTGTTCCAGCAGCTGGCTACTACTACGACTACCTCAACTGTCAATACCTCTATGAACATTATACCCCAGCCGTAATTGGCAACCAAACTTTTGAAGAAAACGATCCCGACATTCTTGGCGGCATGTTCGCCGTATGGAACGATCACGCAGGAAACGGCATTTCAACCAAAGATGTACATCACCGCGTGTTCCCCGCACTACAGACCCTAGCTACCAAAACCTGGACTGGAAGTAAAACCACACTCCCTTACGACCAATTCAACGCACAACGCATCAATCTTAGCGAAGCTCCTGGCGTGAACGAACTAGCTCGTCTAGGAGCCCCAGGAGACGTAGTTATGCAAAAAAGCGAAGTAAATGCAGGAGAAACTCTCAATGCCGACGAAATAGGTTACAATTATGCCGTAACCTTTACCATCAACGGCAAAAAAGAAGACAAAGGAACAGAACTTTTCCGCTCACCCAATGCTGTATTCTATCTTGCGGACCCCGATCAAGGCAAACTCGGATTTGAACGTGAAGGCTATCGAAACACCTTCAATTATCGCATCGTAGAGGGCGAAACGCACACCTTGACCATCGAAGGAACTAACAAAGAAACCCGACTGATTGTAGATGGTGAACTAAAGGAAACGCTCGGCCCCAAGACACTTTACGTGATGCGTGACCAAGATCGCGCCCACTATCAGGTTAAAGGGACCTATTCATACGAGCCCATAGTCTATCAACCCACCGACCAAATTTATTATCAACGCACTTTGGTATTCCCCCTTCGACAAGCAGGTAACTTCAAAAGCACCATTACCAATTTAGAAGTAAAAGCAGAATAACACATAGAAGCATAAACACACACCACACAATCCGGTTGTCAAAGGAGAAAGTCATATCGTCCCTTCTTTTACAACCGGATTTCATTTTTACCATCTTACAACAAAGTACCCTAAAATGGGTATTGTATACGTGAGAAACACTTGGTAACTTTGCAAGTTGAAATAAAAAGTATAAAGAATGAATCTATCAGACCTACATACTGGAGAACGCGCCATAATTGTAAAGGTTTACGGCCACGGAGGTTTTCGCAAACGCATTGTTGAAATGGGATTTGTGAAAGGGAAAACCGTGAAAGTAATTCTTAACGCCCCTCTACGTGACCCCATCGAATATGAAATCATGGGATACAAAATATCTTTGCGACGAGAAGAAGCAAAACTTGTGGAAGTTATCAGTGAAACGGAAGCAAAAAATGACGTACGTTTACACCCAGACGAAGATCTAGCTGGCATCATCTCATCCGACGATGAAAAAGAAGAACTACGCATGCAACTCGAACGCAGAATGCACACCTTGGCAGCCAATAAACGCCGAATTATCAATGTAGTCCTCGTTGGAAACCCTAACTGTGGAAAGACTTCCCTTTTTAATATTGCTTCAGGAGGACACGAACATGTGGGAAATTATAGCGGAGTGACTGTGGATGCCAAGGAAGGCTTTTTCCAATTAAAAGTAAAAGTAGATAAAAACGACGAAGGATGTTTTAAAATTCTAAGCGATGAAAACGATATAAACCATTCGTCCTCATGTCAGAACTGTGTGACAAATAGCGCCGTATGCACCCAAGCTGAAGGTAATTATGAATATCGCACCTATAACTTCCGACTCGTTGATTTGCCAGGCACTTATTCTCTCTCTGCCTATTCACCAGAAGAACTTTACGTGCGTCGACACCTTATCGAAGAAACTCCTGATGTAGTCGTTAACGTGGTCGATGGCTCCAACCTAGAACGCAATCTCTATCTCACTACCCAACTCATTGATATGCACCAACGCATGGTTGTAGCACTTAATATGTATGACGAACTGCAACGAAGCGGAAACAAACTCGACTACACCCAACTTGGACATCTTTTAGGCGTTCCTTTCATACCGACCATATCTCGAACTGGATACGGACTAAAAGCACTTTTCGAAAAGGTTATTGAGGTGTACGAAAACCAAAGAGACTCTGAGATTGAACGTCACATCCATGTAAACCATGGACGAGAACTGGAACAAAGCATTGACCGCATAAAGTTCATTTTTCAAGAAAACAACGAAATACGCTCTAAGTTCTCCACCCGATATCTTGCTATCAAATTTCTAGAAGGCGACACCGAAGTACAAAATCTTGTGGAGACCCTTCCTCAACACGACAAACTAATCACTGCTCGATACGAAGAAACCCAACGATTAAAAGAGACCCTCAACGAAACACCCGACAATGCCCTTACCGATGCCAAATACGGCTTTATTCAAGGAGCCTTAAAAGAGACGCTGCGAACCAGCACTCAGCAAAAAGGACGAACTTTGACGGAAAAAATAGATTCTCTGGTAACCAATCGTTATGCTGGTTTCCCCATTTTCTTCATTCTACTATTTTTCATCTTTTACACCACCTTCCAACTAGGAGCCTATCCCATGGATTGGATAGACTGGATCGTAGAGAAACTATCCGATTTTGTGTCATACGCTATGCCAGATGGTATGCTTAAAGATATGATTGTAAACGGAGCTATCAGCGGCGTGGGAGCTGTCATCGTATTTCTTCCTAATATTCTGATTCTCTATTTCTTTATCTCCATCCTTGAAGACACAGGCTATATGGCACGCGCTACTTTCATCATGGACAAACTAATGCACCGCATAGGCTTGCATGGCAAATCTTTTATCCCTATGGTGATGGGATTCGGTTGTAATGTACCAGCCATTATGGCAACTCGTACCATCGAAAATCCTAAGAGCCGACTGATAACCATGCTCATAACCCCATTTATGTCTTGTTCTGCACGAATCCCAATCTATGTAGTACTAGTCAGTGCATTCTTCCCCAAAACAGGGGCCTACGTCATGCTTGGGTTATATGCACTAGGCATACTCATGGCCATTCTCATGGCTCGTATATTTAGTCGTTTTCTTATGCATGGTGAAGATCTTCCATTTGTAATGGAACTTCCTCCCTATCGCATACCTACTCAAAAATCCATATTCCGACACACTTGGGAAAAAGGACGACAATACCTTCAAAAAATGGGGGGAATCATCCTTGTATTCTCTCTCATTATTTGGGGGCTTAACTATTTTCCACATCAAGAAGACAACTCATCTACTACGGCACAAGTGACACAGGAAACACTCAATAAAAAACCATCGGACTCCACAAGTGATGCAGCAAACATTAAAATGCTACAATCTTCACAGGTCGCTAATGTTATAAATGAGCAACCGCAAAACTCATACCTGGAAAGAATAGGCTACGCCATCGCCCCATTTCTTGCTCCTATGCACTTTGATTGGAAAATGAGCGTAGGCATTATATCAGGCATAGGTGCTAAGGAACTTGTGGTAAGTACCTTGGCTGTGATGTACGCCGGCGAAGACATAAATACCGACAACACATCGACCGATTCACACATTTCGCAAGCACTTCGTGCCAACATGACTCAAGCTTCGGCACTAGCCTATCTCGTCTTTATTCTATTCTATTTTCCTTGCCTAGCCACAATCACGGCCATCAAAAATGAGAGCGGAGGATGGAAATGGGCTATTTTTACGGCTGTCTATACAACTGTGTTCGCCTA
The DNA here is from genome assembly GCA_963656725.1 of Oribacterium sp. Taxonomy (GTDB): domain Bacteria; phylum Bacteroidota; class Bacteroidia; order Bacteroidales; family Bacteroidaceae; genus Alloprevotella. Next base: position 4,296 of record CAVKKI010000143.1, read on the forward strand.
TCTAGCATCGCTAGTTACTTATTACATTGCTTCAATAATCTGATAAGGTTCGTAATTTCTCTACAATAAAGTTAGAGCAAAATCATAGCAAAGCAACATATGACACTTAATCAAAAGATGTTTTTAAAATCGGAGCACGTTTCCATTAAAAACTACAAAGCAAACATTTCAACGCCTATTTTACACGATTTACAACAAAATTGTAGCCTTAATGTTATTTATGTCGGAGAAATATGCTAATTTTGCTCTCGCTTATGTCCAAAGCATAGGCAGCGCCATAATATGGTGTAAATCTAGAAACCGATAATTGAAAACAAAAAACGAAAACATCAAAATGGATATTCAAATTGAGAAGAACGGCAACGTGAGTGCTGAAATCACCCTCAGTATCACTAAAGCTGACTACGAAGCAAACGTAATCAAGTCTTTAAAAAATATCAGCAAAAAAGCTCAAATGCCTGGTTTCCGTCCCGGCCACGTACCTGCCAATCTTATTAAAAAGATGTATGGTTCACAAGTTAAGATGGAAGAAGTTGACAAATTGATGCAGTCTTCACTTTTTGACTACATAAAGAAGAACAACATCAATATGTTAGCCGAGCCTATGCCTAGCGATAAACAAGAAACGCTAGACATCGACAACCAAGATGACTTTAAATTTGTATTTGATATTGCCTTAGCTCCCGAATTTGATGCAACTTTAAGTGCAAACGACACGATTGACTATTATGACATCGAGGTTAGCGATGATATGATTTCAAAACAACTCGGTGCGTTGCAGCAACAAGCAGGTCACCCCGAAAGTGTTGAATCATATGAAGATCGTGACATTCTTCGCGGAACATTAGCAGAATTAGACGAAGAAGATAACCCCAAAGAAGGTGGTATTGTAGTTGAAACTGCTTCCCTTATGCCTACTTACTTCAAAAACGATGATCAAAAGAAGATTTTTGAAGTAGCAAAGAAAAATGACGTTATTACATTCAATCCCACCTCTGCCTACGAAGCAAATGAAGCAGAACTATCCTCTCTTTTTAAAATTGAGCGAGAAGAGGTAGCCAATCACGTAGGTAACTTTAGTTTCCAAGTGGATGAAATTAGCCGATTTGTAGCCGCCGAACTCAATGAAGAGTTCTTTAAGAAAGTATTCGGCGAGGAAGTAAAAAGCGAAGAAGAAGCGCGCACCCAAATCAAAGAAAGCATTCATAGTCTACAGGAAAACGACAGTGACTTCAAGTTTATGCTAGATGTTCGAAACTATCTAGAAACAAAAGTAGGAGAACTTGAATTTGCCAACGATTTACTGAAGAAATTCTTAAAACTAAAGAATAACGACAAAGACACCCAGTGGATTGAAGAAAACTATGATAAGAGCGTAGCTGCTTTAAAATGGGAACTCATTAAAGATAAGCTCGTAAAGGCTAACAATATTGAAGTCAAAACTGAAGATGTAAAAGCAAGCGCCGTACAAGCAGCTCGTTTCCAATTTGCACAATATGGTATGAACAACATTCCTGATGAATACCTTGAAAATTATGCACAGGAAATGCTTAAAAATCAAAATCAAGCATCACAACTTTTCGACCGTTGCTTGGATCAAAAGTTGAGTGCCGCACTTAAAACCGTAGTAACGCTTAACCATAAGAGCATTTCAGCTGAAGACTTCGCAAAGATGTTCGAGGAAGAAAAATAATAATCTTCCTATAAATACACCTTTCATATTTCCGTTATAAAAGTGCAAATGCGCAAATAAAGCCTTATGATGGGATGATCTCATCAAATTAGAGCTTTAAATTTTGCTCATTTGCACTTTCTTCAATAACACTCCATAACCCTATGAAATCAATAACTCCAGACTTTAAAAAATTTGCAACATCTAACGTTGGCATCAATTCAATGGTACTTGACGATGTGATAAAAATGCAAAGTCAATACCTCAATCCATACATACTAGAAGAACGTCAATTAAATGTAACACAAATGGATGTTTTTTCGCGCTTGATGATGGATCGTATCATTTTTCTAGGTACACAAATTGACGACTACACAGCGAACACTTTACAAGCTCAATTACTTTATCTAGATTCTACAGACCCTGGGAAAGATATCTCCATCTACTTAAATTCGCCTGGTGGATCAGTTTACGCAGGTCTAGGAATTTACGATACGATGCAATTTATCCAAAGCGACGTATGCACAATATGTACAGGAATGGCCGCCTCAATGGCAGCAGTGCTTCTTGTAGCAGGTAAAGAAGGCAAACGATCAGCCCTACCCCATAGTCGAGTAATGATACACCAACCTATGGGAGGCGCACAAGGACAAGCTTCGGATATAGAAATAACAGCTCGCGAAATTCAAAAGTTAAAGAAAGAACTGTACAACATTATAGCAGAACACTCACATACAG
>CAVKKI010000144.1:0-6704 GCA_963656725.1 Oribacterium sp.
AGAACACCGCTCTCCTAAAGCAGTGATCTGAGTTCGATTCTCAGCGGGGGTACTTTTCACCCCCTCTCCCCGCACCCATGTGCCTAGCGGAGGGGGCGCTGAAGAAGAAACGCATCATAGGCAAGAGTTAAAGGCGAAAAGGGTGGCACCCTCAGTGACTTCCCTCTAACCTTTAACTCTTTTAATTTCACTTGCGTGCGTGCGCAGTTTCCCTTTTCAGTTAACCCATCCTCCATTCACCCCACACACAGATAGCCCCATGTCGCAATCAGAGAACCTCACGCCCATGATGAAGCAGTTTTTTGACCTCAAGGCCAAAAACCCCGATGCCATCTTGCTGTTTCGCTGTGGCGACTTCTATGAAACCTACTCGCAAGACGCCGTGACGGCAGCCCAAGTGTTGGGCATCACCCTTACGCGCCGCAACAACAAGGGGCAGGCCTCGACCGAAATGGCTGGCTTCCCCCACCACGCGCTCGACACCTATTTGCCCCGACTCATCCGAGCTGGCTTCCGCGTGGCCATTTGCGACCAACTCGAAGACCCTAAGCTCACCAAGAAACTGGTGAAGCGTGGCATCACCGAGCTGGTAACCCCCGGCGTGGCCATGACCGACAATGTGCTCTCGGCACGCGAAAACAACTTCTTGGCCGCCGTGCATTTCGGGGCGAGCGCCGTGGGCCTCTCCTTTCTCGACATCTCCACCGGCGAGTTCCTGGTGGCAGAAGGCGGCACGGAGTATGTAGACAAGTTGCTAGCCAACTTCGCGCCCAAAGAGGTGCTCGTGCAACACGGGTTCAAAGGGCGTTTCGAGGGCTTGTATGGGGCGAAAAACTTTGTGTTTGAGCTCGACGACTGGGCCTTCACCCCACAAACCGCACACGAGCGACTCACGAAACACTTTCAGGTGCGCAACCTCAAAGGTTTCGGTGTGGACCACCTAAAAGACGGCGTGGTGGCGGCAGGAGCCATTCTCTGCTACCTCGAAATGACGCAACACACGCAAACGGGCCACATCACCTCGCTGCGACGCATTGAGGAAGACAGCTACGTGCGACTCGACCGCTTCACCACCCGAAACCTCGAACTGGTGCAACCCATGGCCGAGGGCGGAACCTCACTGTTGCAAGTGATTGACCACACGCTCACCCCGATGGGCGCGCGCATGTTGCACCGATGGGTGCTCTTTCCCCTGCGCTCCACCAAGCAAATCGTGGCAAGGCAAGATGGCGTGGAGCAATTCTTCAAGCATCCCGACTTTCGCGAACTCTGCGAAATGGAACTGCCCAAAATTGGCGACATGGAGCGCATTGTGAGCCGAGTGGCCGTGAGCCGCGTAAATCCGCGCGAATTGCAACAACTGCGCATGGCGCTTGAAAGCACGGCCCTGCTGAAGTATGCCTGCGCTCACGCCGAGAGTCAAGCCATTAAGCAAGTGAGCGAACAACTCGACGCGCTCACGCCTTTGCGCGACGTCATTAAGCGTACACTCTGCCCCGAGCCGCCCATCCTTGTGAACAAAGGCGGCGTCATTGCCCAAGGGGTTAACGCCGAACTCGATGAGCTGCGCGAAATTTCCACTTCGAGCAAAGATTTCCTCCTTAAAATTCAACAACGCGAAAGCGACACTACGGGCATTCCCAGCCTGAAAATCGGTTTCAACAACGTGTTTGGCTACTACATTGAGGTGCGAAACACGTATAAAGACAAAGTGCCCGAAGGCTGGGTGCGCAAGCAAACTTTGGCACAGGCCGAGCGCTACATCACGCAAGAGTTAAAGGAATACGAAGACAAAATCCTTGGCGCCGAAGACCGCATTCTCGACCTCGAGGCTCGCCTCTTCGCCGAACTGGTGGGCGAGGTGACGCAATATGTGCGCCCCTTGCAAGCCGACGCCGCCGCACTGAGCCACCTCGACTGCTTGCAGAGCCTGGCAGCCGTGGCCCGACAACACCGCTACGTGCGCCCGGTGGTGGACGATAGCTTGACGCTCGACATTAAAGAGGGCCGGCACCCCGTGATTGAAACACTCATGCCGCCGGGCGAGGAATACGTGTCGAACAACGTGGAACTCGACACGAAAGAGCAGCAAATCATCATCGTCACCGGGCCGAACATGGCCGGTAAAAGCGCTCTGCTCCGACAAACCGCCCTCATCACCTTGCTGGCGCAGATAGGTTCGTTTGTGCCGGCAACGGCCGCACACATCGGCTTGGTCGACAAAATCTTCACTCGTGTAGGGGCTAGCGACAACATCTCCGTGGGCGAAAGCACCTTCATGGTGGAAATGAGCGAAGCGGCAAACATTATGAACAACCTCACCGAGCGCTCGCTTGTACTCTTCGACGAACTGGGCCGCGGCACCTCCACCTACGACGGCATTTCCATTGCCTGGGCCATTGTGGAATACATTCACGAAAATCCGAAAGCGCACGCACGCACCCTCTTCGCCACCCACTACCACGAACTCAACGAGATGGAACGCCTCTTTCCGCGCATCAAAAACTGGAACGTGTCGGTGCGCGAAGTGAACGGGCGAGTAGTGTTCCTCAGAAAACTGCAACGCGGCGGTTCCGAGCACTCGTTCGGCATCCACGTGGCCCGACTGGCCGGCATGCCGCAATCCATCGTAAAGCGAGCCGAGCAAATTCTCACCGACCTAGAAAAAGCCGGAGCGCAAGCCGGCACCAGTGTGCCGAAAGCCGAGAGCAACACGCAGCAACAAGAGGGCGTGCAACTTAGCTTCTTTCAACTCGACGACCCCGTGCTGAGCCAAATTCGCGACACCCTGCTACACCTCGACGTCAACAACCTCACTCCGCTCGAAGCGCTTAACAAACTCAACGACATCAAGCGCATTCTCAACGGAAAGTAACCCCGCAGACTTGGCTCTTTAATCCACATGCATTATCTTTGCATCTGATTACACAGTATACCTATATATATACGTTAGCAACACACCATATGGAACACTCTCTATTTCTCTACAATACGCTCACACGCCGCAAGGAACTTTTTAAACCCATTCACCCGGGTCATGTGGGCATGTATGTGTGCGGACCTACCGTCTATGGCGACGCACACTTGGGCCACGCACGCCCAGCCATCACCTTCGACCTCGTGTTTCGCTACCTCAAACACCTAGGCTATAAAGTGCGCTACGTGCGCAACATTACCGACGTGGGTCACCTTGAGCACGATGCCGACGAAGGCGAAGACAAAATTGCTAAAAAGGCCCGACTCGAACAGCTCGAACCGATGGAAGTGGCGCAATACTACACCAACCGCTTCAACGCCGCAATGGCCCAGCTCAACGTGCTGCCGCCTAGCATTGAGCCGCACGCCACGGGGCACATCATTGAGCAAGAGCAACTTGTGCAGCAAATTCTCGACAACGGATATGCTTACGAGTCGAACGGCTCAATCTATTTCGACGTAGTGAAATACAACCAAGATCACCGCTACGGCATTCTCTCGGGGCGCAACCTCGAAGACGTGCACGACGCTAGCCGAGAGCTCGACGGCGTGGGCGAGAAAAAACACCAAGTGGACTTCGCGCTTTGGAAGAAGGCACAACCCGAACACATCATGCGCTGGCCCTCGCCCTGGAGCGATGGTTTCCCGGGATGGCACTGCGAGTGCACCGCAATGGGGCGCAAATACCTCGGAGCACACTTCGACATTCACGGCGGAGGAATGGACCTCGTGTTCCCCCACCACGAGTGTGAAATAGCACAAGCCGTGGCCTCGCAAGGCGACCAAATGGTGAAATACTGGATGCACAACAACATGATCACCATTGCCGGAAAGAAAATGGGAAAGAGCTACAACAACTTCATCACCCTCGACCAATTCTTCTCGGGAAGCCACCCGCTGCTCACACAGCCCTACTCGCCCATGACCATCCGCTTCTTCATTCTGCAGGCGCAGTATCGCTCCACCGTAGACTTCTCTAACGAAGCACTGCAAGCCTCGAAGAAAGGCTTCGACCGCCTCATGGACGCCGTGGCGCAACTCGCGCGCATAGAGCCCGCCACCAACGGCACACTCACCGACGACTACGCCAAAGAGCTGGCCAACAAATGCTACGAGGCAATGGACGACGACTTCAATTCTCCTATTGTAATTAGTCACCTCTTCGATGCCTGCCGCACCATCAACCAACTCGTCGACAAGCAACAAACGATAACGCCCACGGGTCTTGAACAATTGAAAACGGTGGTTAACACCTTCACTTTCGACATTCTTGGCTTGAAGAGCGAAGCCGAAGGTGGCAACGCCCAACGCGAAGAAGCCTACGGCAAAGCCATTGACCTGCTGCTTACCTTGCGAGCTAAAGCAAAGGCTGCTAAAGACTGGGCAACTAGCGACCAAATACGCGACGAACTGGCCCGCCTAGGCTTTGAAGTGAAAGACACAAAGGACGGCGCTACTTGGAAACTTAATAAATAAGTAAGCCGACTCAATAATTAAGTAAGCCTTGCGAAAAAATTAGTGAGCCGAATCGAAAAATTAGGTAAGCCACACCGAAAAATTGACATCATTGCAATTCTGTTTTAATAGTGAAGAGTTTACTCGTTCCTCGGGGCGGGTAAACTCTATTTGCTTATAAAAACCTAATTTTCAGCTTATAACCACCTATTTTTTCGCTTATAACCACATTTTGTTGGCTTATAAAAGTCCTTTTTCTGCTTATAAAAACAAGCGTTGGCGGCCCGCGAAAAATTTTTTTCGAAAAAAAATCACCCATCCCTGTAACTTTTCTCCTCATTAACCGTCTACGTAACAGAGAGCCACATGAAACAGATAGATTTTCGCCACGACCTGCTCCCGCTAAAGGACAAAATATACCGAATGGGCTTGCGCATCACACTCAATGCGCAAGAGGCGGAAGACTTGACGCAAGACACGCTGCTCAAAGCGTGGACAAAGCGCGAAGAACTGGCTGAAGTGGAAAATCTAGAGGCTTTCTGCATCACCATGTGTCGCAACCTGGCGCTCGACCGAGTGAACCGAAGCGAACATTCCAACCTATCGCTCGAAGCCGAACCCACCGAAGCCTTCGCCCGAGGCCCACAGCCCGACGAAGCGCTCGAACACCAAGAAAAGTTGCGCCGAGTGCATCAACTATTCGCCGCATTGCCCGAAAAGCTACGCACCGCCCTGCAACTACGCGACATTGAAGAAATGACCTACGCCGAAGCCGCAAAAATTATGAACATTAGCGAAAGCGACTTCAAAGTGACCCTTCATCGAGCACGCAAGGCCATTAAAACACAATACGAAAGAATAGAGAATTATGGACTTTAAATATATCGAACAACTCTTAGAGCGCTACTGGCAATGCCAAACCACGCCCGAGGAAGAGCGCATTCTGAAAGCCTTCTTCAGCCAGCCGAACGTGCCGAAGCACTTGGCTCGCTACCGCAGCCTGTTCGAATATGAAAGCAAGCAGGCAGAGGTGAAACTCTCAGCCGACTTCGACCAACGACTCCTGGCTCTGGTGGAAGAAACAGCCAACAACGAGCCACAGCCTCAACCACTGCGAGTGGTGAAGGCCGAGCGCATCTCACTGTCGCGCCGCTTGCGCCCATTATTCCGCGCTGCTGCCGCCGTAGCCATCGTCACGCTCATCGGCACAGCCACCCAACACTCCTTCGGCCCGAGCAACGACACACCAGCCGCCACTTCGGGGTGGGACTATAACCAGTCGGCCTACAAAGACTCCTACCAAGACCCACAGAAAGCCTATGAGGCCAGCATGGAAACGCTTGAGATGTTTAAAGAAGGCGCACAAACGGCCGTGAACGACACCGCCGCAAAAGCCAACAGCTTCTCAGAAAAAGCTTCAAACTTCTCTGACAAAGGCGCAGCCTTCTCAGATAAAGGCTCAGCCTTCTCAGAAAAAGGTTCAGCCTTCTCCTCAAAAGAGAAAGCCGTGAAGAATGAAGCCCAAGGCTCTCGGACGAAACGATAACGCAGCGCCATGAAACTAAAAGTGACTCTCGCCCTCGTGTTAGGCCTAGTGATGAGCCTGGCAGCCTGGTCGCAAAACGAGCAAGACTTTGCCTCGCACTTTATGGCGCAACACGCCGTACACACCACCTTGCAGTGCACCACAGTGTCGCCCTTGATGCTCGAGAAAGTGATGCAGTTGCCCAATGTGGAGAACGACAGCGAAACACAGCGCATGCTCGCGCAACTAAAATCCATCCGCCTCGTGCGCAACGCCCAAACAAGCGAAACACAACACTTGCAGAGCGAAGCATTAAGCATGATGAAGCGCAACTCAGCGCGCTACAAACTCTACGGAGAGCAACAGGGACGCTGGCTCTACGTTCGCTATCGAAAGAACCTAATTGTGGAAATGGTACTCGTCATGCAGCGCGACCACTTGCTACACATCATTAACCTCACTGGCAACATGACAAAAAGTTTCCTTAATCACCTCATCACCAGCCACTGAGTAACAAAAAATTCCGACAAAGTAAAGTAAAACATAATCGCCTTGGCCTTCCGCCGGCCAAGCAAAAAAATAAGCGGGCCGCTTTAAAACAAAAACAATCATCCCCCCAACTGAACACTCCTCCCCATGTGGAGAGAAAAAGGTTTCAGTTCTCTCTCTCATCCCCCTTTGTGCGAAACGCCACGGTGGTACTAACTTACACGCCACGGCCATTTCCACAAAAACACCTGTAAAGCTG
>CAVKKI010000145.1:0-6701 GCA_963656725.1 Oribacterium sp.
AATTAATTTTTGCAAAGATAACGTTTTTCTACCAATAAAAGCCTATTAGGGGGGGTATTTCTGCTAATTTTCAATAAGAATGGCTTAGAGCGCAGCCTTGCAAACACAACGCAAGCTATTCAAACTAAAGAGAGCCGCACTTCAGAAGCTATCTGAAATGCGGCCCTCTAAGCATCATCTATTTAATACCTTTGCACGTAGTATTCTATTTTTTAAAGGTGCAATCCTTTAAAAAACTTTCAATATATAACTTAACAGTATTCTGAAGAACCGTCCTTTCCATTCCAACTACCAAGTTGTTTTTCAAACTATAATTTTCTTTGAAAGCGTGAATTTCTTTGTAGGCATGAACTCTAATTTCATAAAGACTAGGATCTAGCTCTTTCGAAACCGTTACGACACATTTATTTTGTGCGTTATTAGGATTATACACCAATTCATAAAAACAAGAGTTGATATTGGCTCTCACTGTGATTATATTATTTGCATCCTTAATTGCTTTGTCCTCAACATCAAAGTTTGGTAGGAAGTCGTTGTAATTGAAAGTTACTCCATTAGGAGTATAGGCTCTATAGCCAAGCGTGTTTACCAAATTTTTAACATATTTATTATAGATCTTACTACCTATTGTGTAGGGCAATACTTCAACTCCCGCATTGGCGAGATAACAGTTCATAAGGTGGTAAAGTATCACACCTGCCATTTCATCGGATATTTCTACATCTTCATCAATTCCTCCCTCATCGATTTTACCTTTACTGCTACACACGAAGAAGGTTTTATTATTTTCTTCATCAGACTTCAGTATATTGTCGTCTTTTGCTTCCTTTACGCAGAACTGCAGTCCATCAAAATTATTGGTAAGAGAGACTTCATCCCCGAATGAAAAGAAAGCACTATGAATTTTCTCGTAATTAAACCTTTCATCATTGAAAAGTTTCTTTGAAACAAACACGTCTTTGAGGCCATTCTTCGTAAAAGCCTGTGTAGGGTCATTGTCATTATATCCCCAGGTTCCTTCCAGTTCGGCTCCAGTGCGATATTTCACGATGTATTGATATTGAGGGGCAACCACCTCTTTGTCTGAAGGCAAATTCACCACTAGCGTCGTAGGCGCACTCTTTTTTTCAGCCTCTTTTTTGTCATTAACTTGGTTATCGTCGTTAACATCATCCTCGCCTTCGCTTTTGTCGTTACCAGAATTGCTTCGTTTTGAAAAATCAGCCGCTGTGTTCTTATAAACCCACGGATTGGTAGGTGTGGCTACATCGATTAACTTGCCATCTTCCTTATTTTTCATATCAAGGCGATACATGCGATAGTTACCATTACCAAGAAACACGGTGTTATATCCATAATAATAAGCACCGACTTCACATTTATCTTTTCCTACAACATCGGCAAGTTCTGGTTCATAAACACCATTCCATAACTCTTTAATTTTCCAAAAATTACTAATGTTGTGGGCTTCATCATAGCTAAATTCTTTGGTTGTGATATCGTCAATGCCCGAAGCCCCCTTATAAGTTGTGGGGTTAGCAATTACACGCAGCACGTTGAAGAAGTTTTGCACCATTTTCTGTCCGCTCGACTCCTTCGAGCAGAGATTAGTGGGAAGCACCAAGCCATCGTTGATTTTCTTATAGTTTGCATCCTTCTCACCAACGGGCTGCAAATCAAACGTGCACCAATGCGACTTGCCCAAGTTGCCCTCTACGCTACACGGGCGCACACACACCCAATAGATATCTTCACCATCTACTTTCTGACTTACAATATCGCCAAATTGATAGTACGCACTCTTAACTTTTGAATACCAGCTATTATTGCCTAGCGCCGAGGCTGGCACGAAGCGAATTTGCGTGAGGTGGGGCAGCTGCTTCACGTCCACATCGATGGTGGCGTAGAGGTCGCTCTGATTTTGCACCTTAAACTTCAGCGTGCCAATGCCCTCCTTCGTCCACTCGCTGTCGGTGGCCTTGCCCGTGATGGCATCGCCAATCATGCAGCGAAATTCGCGGTCGGCCTCTTCAGCGTTGCGGGTCGACACCAAGCGCACAAATTTATTGCCCTCGCTCTCGGCCACACCAATAGTGGGCTCCATTGTGAAGCCATCAGCGTTCCAGTTATCGGGCAGAGAGTCGGCATCGGCCACAGCGCTCAGCAAGCGCAGCAGCGCATCGTGCTTTTCGGCTTGTTCCGCCGTTTCAATGCCATCAGTTCCCTTGCCGCCCGAGGCGTCAAGGTCGTTATCGCTACAAGAGGCTAGGCCAAAGCTAAGGCCAAATAGCAGAGCGAAAAGGGAAGTAAGTGAGAAAGTCTTCTTTTTCATAACAACTTCGTGTTTTCCTAGTTAATAAATGAAATGTAATGAAATTAATTTTTGCAAAGATAACGTTTTTCTACCAATAAAAGCCTATTAGGGGGGGTATTTCTGCTAATTTTCAATAAGAATGGCTTAGAGCGCAGCCTTGCAAACACAACGCAAGCTATTCAAACTAAAGAGAGCCGCACTTCAGAAGCTATCTGAAATGCGGCCCTCTAAGCATCATCTATTTAATACCTTTGCACGTAGTATTCTATTTTTTAAAGGTGCAATCCTTTAAAAAACTTTCAATATATAACTTAACAGTATTCTGAAGAACCGTCCTTTCCATTCCAACTACCAAGTTGTTTTTCAAACTATAATTTTCTTTGAAAGCGTGAATTTCTTTGTAGGCATGAACTCTAATTTCATAAAGACTAGGATCTAGCTCTTTCGAAACCGTTACGACACATTTATTTTGTGCGTTATTAGGATTATACACCAATTCATAAAAACAAGAGTTGATATTGGCTCTCACTGTGATTATATTATTTGCATCCTTAATTGCTTTGTCCTCAACATCAAAGTTTGGTAGGAAGTCGTTGTAATTGAAAGTTACTCCATTAGGAGTATAGGCTCTATAGCCAAGCGTGTTTACCAAATTTTTAACATATTTATTATAGATCTTACTACCTATTGTGTAGGGCAATACTTCAACTCCCGCATTGGCGAGATAACAGTTCATAAGGTGGTAAAGTATCACACCTGCCATTTCATCGGATATTTCTACATCTTCATCAATTCCTCCCTCATCGATTTTACCTTTACTGCTACACACGAAGAAGGTTTTATTATTTTCTTCATCAGACTTCAGTATATTGTCGTCTTTTGCTTCCTTTACGCAGAACTGCAGTCCATCAAAATTATTGGTAAGAGAGACTTCATCCCCGAATGAAAAGAAAGCACTATGAATTTTCTCGTAATTAAACCTTTCATCATTGAAAAGTTTCTTTGAAACAAACACGTCTTTGAGGCCATTCTTCGTAAAAGCCTGTGTAGGGTCATTGTCATTATATCCCCAGGTTCCTTCCAGTTCGGCTCCAGTGCGATATTTCACGATGTATTGATATTGAGGGGCAACCACCTCTTTGTCTGAAGGCAAATTCACCACTAGCGTCGTAGGCGCACTCTTTTTTTCAGCCTCTTTTTTGTCATTAACTTGGTTATCGTCGTTAACATCATCCTCGCCTTCGCTTTTGTCGTTACCAGAATTGCTTCGTTTTGAAAAATCAGCCGCTGTGTTCTTATAAACCCACGGATTGGTAGGTGTGGCTACATCGATTAACTTGCCATCTTCCTTATTTTTCATATCAAGGCGATACATGCGATAGTTACCATTACCAAGAAACACGGTGTTATATCCATAATAATAAGCACCGACTTCACATTTATCTTTTCCTACAACATCGGCAAGTTCTGGTTCATAAACACCATTCCATAACTCTTTAATTTTCCAAAAATTACTAATGTTGTGGGCTTCATCATAGCTAAATTCTTTGGTTGTGATATCGTCAATGCCCGAAGCCCCCTTATAAGTTGTGGGGTTAGCAATTACACGCAGCACGTTGAAGAAGTTTTGCACCATTTTCTGTCCGCTCGACTCCTTCGAGCAGAGATTAGTGGGAAGCACCAAGCCATCGTTGATTTTCTTATAGTTTGCATCCTTCTCACCAACGGGCTGCAAATCAAACGTGCACCAATGCGACTTGCCCAAGTTGCCCTCTACGCTACACGGGCGCACACACACCCAATAGATATCTTCACCATCTACTTTCTGACTTACAATATCGCCAAATTGATAGTACGCACTCTTAACTTTTGAATACCAGCTATTATTGCCTAGCGCCGAGGCTGGCACGAAGCGAATTTGCGTGAGGTGGGGCAGCTGCTTCACGTCCACATCGATGGTGGCGTAGAGGTCGCTCTGATTTTGCACCTTAAACTTCAGCGTGCCAATGCCCTCCTTCGTCCACTCGCTGTCGGTGGCCTTGCCCGTGATGGCATCGCCAATCATGCAGCGAAATTCGCGGTCGGCCTCTTCAGCGTTGCGGGTCGACACCAAGCGCACAAATTTATTGCCCTCGCTCTCGGCCACACCAATAGTGGGCTCCATTGTGAAGCCATCAGCGTTCCAGTTATCGGGCAGAGAGTCGGCATCGGCCACAGCGCTCAGCAAGCGCAGCAGCGCATCGTGCTTTTCGGCTTGTTCCGCCGTTTCAATGCCATCAGTTCCCTTGCCGCCCGAGGCGTCAAGGTCGTTATCGCTACAAGAGGCTAGGCCAAAGCTAAGGCCAAATAGCAGAGCGAAAAGGGAAGTAAGTGAGAAAGTCTTCTTTTTCATAACAACTTCGTGTTTTCCTAGTTAATAAATGAAATGTAATGAAATTAATTTTTGCAAAGATAACGTTTTTCTACCAATAAAAGCCTATTAGGGGGGGGGGGGTATTTCTGCTAAAATTCAAGAAGAATGGCTTAGAGCGCTGCTTTGCAAACACAACGCAAGCTATTCAAACTAAAGAAAGCCACACTTCAGAAGCTATCTGAAATGCGGCTCTCGCAACACTTTGTATATCTCTTACGCTATAAGCGCATTATTTAAACGTACAATTTTTCAAGAAGGTGTTCACATACCCCACAGCATTTTTCTTCATTCTCGTTCTATTCTCCGAACTCACTAATTTATTTTTTAAACTGTACGACTCTTTGTAGGTGTGAGTTTCATCGTAGGAATAAACTCTAATCTTGTTTTGACCCTCAATTAAATCGTTTGACGTGCTAATCTCGCTTTTTCCAGTCAGCTTATTATACTCCAACACATAAGAGGTAGAATTAATGTTGGCCTTGATGGTGATAGGGGTGTTTTTGTCATCAGTTTTATCAATTATGCGATAGTCCACCTTTGATTTATCATCAGAGAGTACTGCATAATTAAGCGTGCCATGTATTCCACTGATACAACTCATATCTTTTTCATTCACAATGAGATTGGGCAGTTTTCTGTAGTCTACATCATACTCATCCTTCTCACCTTTATAAATTTTTATACCATTTACATAAGAAGCCAGCATGTAATACATAATCGTAGCAGCCATTTCCTTCGAAACGGCCACCCCTTCATTAATAGCGTTTTCAACGAGTTTCCCCTCGCTGCTACACACAAAGAAGGTTTTATTACGCTCTATTTCACTAGTAAGGCTATAATTAGGGTTAGCTTCCTTCACACAAAACTGGTTACCCTGGAAATTTTCCGTAAGGTAAACCTCATCGCCCACACAGAAGAACGGCTCTTTTGTTTTTTCATAAGAGTTATCCTCAATAAATTTATCTTTCGACACAAGCACATCCGTAATGTGATTTTTGCCCGATCGAACGCTAAAGCTCTGCGAGGGGTCTTTATCGTCGCTAGTCCAAGAGTCTTCGAGCTCTGCGCCCGTGCGATATTTCACAATAAATTGCAAATCGGGGCCATTATCTTGCACTTTATCTGCCCCCTCCTCACTATAAGGCAATGTCACATTCAGCGTTTGGTAGTCTTTTTGTTCTTGATTGCCTTTACAATTTTCGCAAATAAGGGAAACTTTCTTGCGGCTTTCATAGTCGAGCTCCGTAGTCTTCAGCACCCAAGGGTTGGTAGGCGTGGCGGTGTTAAACATAGAGTTTTCATTGCTTTTCATGTCGAGACGATACATGCGATAATTACCCTTGCCCCAAAAGACGGTGTTGTAGCCGTAGTAGTAAGCACTCAGTTCACTATTTTTGTCGCCCACAGCATCTGCTAGGTCCGAAGGATACACTTTGTCCCAAATGTCATTTATTTTCCACAAATTGCTAATGTTGCGAGCATCGTCGTAGCCAAACTCTTTGGTGGTAATGTCGTCAATGCCCGAAGCACCCTTGTAAGTTGTAGGGTTGGCAATAACGCGCAACACGTTAAAGAAATTTTGCGTCATCTTCTGCCCACTCGCCTCCTTCGAGCTAAGGTTAGTGGGAAGGGTGAGCATGGAATTTATATCTTTGTAGTTGGCATCACTAACTCCGGAGGGTTGCAATTGGAAGGTGCACCAATGCGACTTACCCAAGTTTTCCTCTACGCTACAGGGGCGCACACACACCCAATAGGTGTCTGCGCCATTGATGGTTTGCTTAATCACATCGCCAAACTGATAGTAAGCCTTTTTCACCTTAATGAGCCAGCCGTTGTTGCCAATGGCCGAGGCCGGAACGAAGCGAATTTGCGTGAGGTGGGGCAGCTGCTTCACGTCCACATCGATGGTGGCGTAGAGGTCGCTCTGATTTTGCACCTTAAACTTCAGCGTGCCAATGCCCTCCTTCGTCC
>CAVKKI010000146.1:0-6668 GCA_963656725.1 Oribacterium sp.
AGCAATGCTTTTGCTCTTT
The DNA here is from genome assembly GCA_963656725.1 of Oribacterium sp. GTDB lineage: Bacteria > Bacteroidota > Bacteroidia > Bacteroidales > Bacteroidaceae > Alloprevotella. Next base: position 20 of record CAVKKI010000146.1, read on the forward strand.
CAGAGCGACGTTTTCGCTAGCGATTTAACCCAGGGCGCCGCTTCGCTTGCCCTGGGCTAGGTGCATACATTGGGCTTTCAGCCCGCCCTTAAATGAAAGAGTTGTGTTATTATTGCTGTCCGCTAAACCGTCTAGAACCATAAATATTCCTCCCGAATCCCTCTAAAATAGGGATTCGGAATTATATTTTTAAAAAGTGTAATTGCACTGAAACGGATAGAGAAAAGTGTCCTCTTTTCTAGCTTCTAGTTCTCATCCAAATTATCGAAGAGCGTGGGCTGCTTTTCGCTAGTTTCTTCACCTTCAGCCTCGGCAGCTTCGGGCTCGGTGGCGGGAGCTTCCTCTTCAGCAGGAGTTTCGGGTTTGGGGAAACGGAGCGGCTCGAGTTCTTCCACACGTTCTAGTTCGTTGGTGGTGAGGCGCTTGCCCTTGGCCTTGTAGCTTTTCACCCCAATGAACGACTCTACGTCAATCTCCATCGGATCGCGGAAGGCATCGTTGCCACCAAAGGTGAGTAGCAGGCGCGGATAAACTTGGTCGGTGAGCAAAACGAACTGTGAATTAGCATTCTCGCCCAAGAAGTTTTGCGGACGCGTTTGCGCGCAACGTTCAAGGGTGAAACGCTTCACGTAGGGGAAGTTTTGCTGGTCGGCATCGTAGAGCACGGCCGTCCACACCTTGTCCTCATTAAACTTCTCCACACGCAAAATGCCCGTGGGCTCGTAGTGGTTGTTGAGGTCGAAGTTGGTGGTGTAGAACTGGCCGTTGCGCAGCATTACCAACACGAGGTCGTCAGAGTGAAACTCGCCCAAGTATTCACCTCGAGCGTCGTAGTTGAGGCGTTGCACATCGTGGTCGAACCACACCTTGCGGCCGCCCAACGTTGAGGCACCATGGGCTTTGAGCGTGATTTTATGCACGTCAAGACGGGTGAGCAAGTTGCCTCGGCTTTGGCGGCCCTTTACCAAAATCTCGCCAAAGTCTTTGTCCATGCTGATGCGCTTGAGTTTGGGGTTGGGGCGGAAGGTAACTTTCACAGTCTCGGCCTCGCCATTGGGGTTGCTTGTGAAATAGAGCACCTTGCTGCCGGGTGTGCCGAGCGTTAGGTCATACTCGCGGTCGTGGGTCACGCCCGTCACGTTGAAGCGCTTAATGAAGCACGAGTTGGTGGCGCCGTCGCGGTAGACCACATTATAGATGGTGCGCTTGTCGCCCTTCTTAAACACGGCAATGTGAATGATTTCCACTTTTTTCTTTTTCTCGGCTTTCATGCGCTCGGTTTCGCCGATAAACACTTTCTCGGCCACACGCGTCACTTTGTAGGTGCCGTCGCGATAGAAAATGATGACGTCGTCGATGGGTGAGCAGTTTTCCACAAACTCGTCCTTCTTCAACCCTGTGCCCATAAAGGCGTTCTCGCGGTCGATGTAGAGCTTCTCGGTGGCTTCAATCACCTTGGTAGCTTCGATGTTGTCGAAAGAGCGAATTTCGGTGTGGCGCGGATAGTCGGCGGCATATTTGTCGCGGATGAGGCGGAACCAGTTGGAGGTCACCTCCACCATGTTCTGTAAGTCGTGGTCAATGCGGGCCACCTCGGCCTTCATGTGCGCTATGAGTTCGTCGGCCTTGTCCTTATTAAACTTCAAGATGCGCCCCATCTTTATCTCCATCAGGCGGAGAATGTCGTCGCGCGTCACTTCGCGATAGAACTGCTCCTTGAAGGGCGCAAGTCGGCTGTCGATGTGTGCCACGGCAGCGTCCATGTCTTTGGCCTGCTCAAAGGCGCGGTCTTTGTAGATGCGCTCTTCAATGAAAATGCGCTCTAACGAAGCAAAGTGAAGGCTCTCCATGAGTTCACCACGGCGAATGAGCAGTTCTTTTTCGAGCAACGAGCGCGTGGTGTCTACCGAACGGCGAAGCACATCGCTCACGGTGAGGAATTTCGGCTTCTTGTTGTCGATGACGCAGCAGTTGGGGTTGAGGCTCGTTTCGCAGTCGGTGAAAGCGTAGAGGGCATCAATGGCCTTGTCGCTCGAGGTGCCGGGGGTGAGGTGTACGTGAATTTCGGCGTTGGCGGCGGTGTTGTCCTCCACCTTGCGTATTTTGATTTTGCCCTTCTCGTTGGCTTTGAGAATGGAGTCGATGAGCGTGCTGGTGGTTTTGCCAAAAGGAATTTCGGTGATGACGAGCGTCTTGCTATCGAGCTTTTCAATTTTGGCGCGCACCTTCACCGCACCGCCACGCATGCCGTCGTTGTAGCGCGACACATCGATCGATCCGCCTGTTTGAAAGTCGGGGTAAATGTGAAACTCCTCGCCATGCAAATATTTAATGGCGGCGTCGCACAGTTCACCAAAGTTGTGGGGCAGAATTTTGGCCGAAAGACCTACGGCAATGCCTTCTGCGCCCTGGGCCAACAACAAGGGGAATTTCACGGGGAGTGAAACGGGCTCTTTCTTTCGGCCGTCGTACGACATTTTCCACTCCGTGGTTTTGGGATTGAACAACACGTCGAGCGCAAACTTCGAAAGGCGCGCCTCGATGTAACGGGGGGCGGCCGCACTGTCGCCGGTGAGAATGTTACCCCAGTTTCCCTGACAGTCGATGAGCAAATTCTTCTGTCCTAATTGCACCAACGCATCGCCAATAGAGGCATCGCCGTGGGGGTGAAACTGCATGGTGTGTCCCACCACATTGGCCACCTTATTGTAGCGGCCATCGTCGAGCAACTTCATGGAGTGAAGTATGCGTCGCTGCACGGGTTTCAAACCGTCGCCCAAGTGGGGCACGGCACGCTCAAGGATGACGTACGAGGCATAGTCTAAAAACCAATTCTGATACATGCCCGTCAGCTGCAGTTTTCCCTCATCGTCTTTCACCTCTGTGGGGTGATAGTCGGAGTGCGCTTGGGCGCCTTCTTCGCTTTCGGCCTTCTCGCCATCGGCCTTCTCGCTTTCCGCCTTCTGTCCTTGGCTTTCGTTTGCATCTGCTGCTGAAGCGTTAGCGGCTTCGGCAGTAGCAGCGTCAGAGCCTTCGGTTGAAGGTTCGTTGGGGGTAGCGTTGGGATCGTCGAGGGTGTGCAGTTCGTTGTCGTCGGGAGTGAAATCTTTGCTCATAGTATAAGAGGGGTAGGGAGAGTTCGTATCAATTTAGGGCAAAATTACAAAAAAAACTTCATTTGCTCTTTCGAACAAATGAAGCTTTTATCTTCGTGCTCCTCCTTTCCGAGCGGAGTGTGCGGCTTTCAACGGGTGTGGAGGCCACATTACGCTAGAAGGGGTGAGCTAGGTGAAGGGTGCGTTTCAGAAAGGAACGTGCACCTGCTTCACACTAATAAATGTTTTACTTATTTACGCCATCAGCGAGTTCGGCACCAGCCTTGAACTTAACCACCTTCTTTGCGGGAATGGTGATTTTGTTACCATTGGCGGGGTTAACGCCTTCGCGAGCAGGACGCTCGTTGATTGCGAAAGTACCGAAGCCGATGAGAGCTACCTTGTCGCCCGATTTCAAAGCGTCAGCGATAGCGTTGAGGGTTGCGTCGAGAGCTTTCTTTGAGTCTGCCTTAGTCAAGCCAGCGGCTGCGATGGCGTTTACGAGATCTGTCTTATTCATGTTTCTGGGTTATTAAAATTGTTGTTGTCTTAATGGGCTTTTGAGAAACTTTTGCGCATGCTTAGGCTCGCTTAAACGGCCTAGATGGCCCATAAATAGGGCGTTTGCAGCGTTTTTCATTGGCAAATATAGAGTATGACGGGCAATGTCGCAAATATTTCAACGCTTTTTTTGCGCAAATGGCGTAAAAAAGTGCTTTTTCTTCGTTTAAAGTGGATGAAAACGCTGAAAATAAAGATTTTCCGCTCTTTTTTAGCTCTTCATTTGCTTGTTTACGCATGGCGCTTCTATGCTCGCTAGTGCAAAGTCGCTTGCTTGTTTATTAGGCTTCGAAAACTTCCGCTTTCTAGGGGCTACACGCGCACGGCCTCGGTCACGTTTTCAATCTTTTTGAGCCGGTTGCACACGTTCTCCACGTCGTCGGTGTCGTAGACAGAGAGGGTGATGGTGCCATCGAAAATGCCGTCGTTGGTGTTGAGCGTGATGTGTTTCACGGCAAAGTGGTTGAGCTTGTGCAGCACGTCGGCAATGGCATAAAGCACACCTTGCGCATCGACACCGCGAATTTCAATGTTCACGTCGAAGAGCATCACCTTGTGGGTGTCCCAGCTGCAGGCAATGATGTTGTTGCCATAACGCGTTTTGAGTTTCACCGCCGTGTCGCAGCTACGCTTGTGAAGTTGCAGTTTGCCGTCGTCGGTGATGTATCCCAACACATCGTCGCCGGGGATGGGAGCGCAGCATTTCTCAAAGGTGCATTTGCGCAGCACCTCTTCGTTAAGCACGAGCACGGCCTTGCGGTTTAGGTTTTTCACCCAGTCGGCATCGTCCACATTGGTACTTGTTTCTTCTTGGTGGTTTGAAGCATCGCTCTTGCCCATAAACGAGGGCAGGAAGCGTCGCCAACCGGTGGCTTTGTTGCGGCCGCGAAGAAAGTTGAGCGTATCGTCGTCCAGCGTCATCTTCTCGTCGCCTATATTAAATAGGAACTCTTCGCACGAAAGGGTGTGGTAGTGACGGCGCAACTTGTCAACTAGTCCGCTAGAATAGTCTATGTCGTTGTTGGCAAGGAAAGCGCGTAACATTTCTTCGCCTCGCTTCTGCTTGTCGCGGCTTTCGCGGCGCAAGTAGGCTTGTATCTTGGCGCGAGCCTTGGCCGTGGTGGCAAAGTTGAGCCATTCGGGCTGCACGTGTTGGTTGCGCGAACTGAGCACCTCTACTTGGTCGCCACTCTTCAGCACGTAGCTCAGCGGCACGAGCCGGTGGTTTACTTTAGCCCCGAAACAATGAGAACCGAGGAAGGAGTGGATGGAGTAGGCAAAGTCGAGCGCCGTGGAGCCTTTGGGCATGGTTTTGAGTTCGCCCTTGGGCGTGAACACCATAATCTCTGAGGCGTAGAGGTTGAGCTTGATGTTGTCGAGCAAGTCGAGCGTGTCGGGCTGCGGGTCGTCGAGAATTTCTTTGATGGAGTTGAGCCATTTGTCGAGCTCATTCTCGTCATACTCGGCATTCTTGTCTTTATATTTCCAATGCGCGGCAAAGCCCACCTCGGCAATGTCGTCCATGCGGTCGGAGCGTATTTGCACCTCAATCCATTTGCCCTGTTTCGACATAAAGGTGTTGTGCAGGGCTTGATAGCCGTTGGTCTTGGGGTTCGACAGCCAGTCGCGGAAACGGGTGGGGTGGGGCTTGTAGATTTCGGTGAGCGCGGAGTAGATGCGGAAGCACTCGTCTTTTTCTTGCTTGCGGTCGGAGGGCACAAACACGATGCGGATGGCTAGAATGTCGAACACCTCTTCGAAGGGAATGTGCTTCTTCTGCATCTTGCACCAAATGGAGTAGGGACTTTTGATGCGTGCCTTGATGTTATATTTCACTCCCATCGAGTCGAGTTTTTCTCGAATCAGCGGGGTGAACTGGGCTATCACATCATCGCGCTCCACGTGGCTCTCGTCGAGCTTTTGCATAATGGCGGCGTAGTCCTCGGGGTGCTCGTATTTAAAACTGAGGTCTTCTAGCTCGGTCTTGATTTTGTTCAACCCCAAACGGTCGGCAATGGGAGCGAAGATGTAGAGTGTTTCGCCGGCAATTTTATATTGTTTCGAGGGCAACATGCTCGAAAGGGTGCGCATGTTGTGTAGGCGGTCGGATATTTTGATGAGAATGACGCGAATGTCGTCGCTCATCATCAGCAACAACTTCTTGAACGTTTCGGCCTGCAATGACGCACGGTCGCCGAAGATGCCGCCCGATATTTTGGTCACGCCCTCCACGATGTTGGCTATCTTCGGGCCAAACAGATTGCAGAGGTCTTCGTTGGTGTAGTCGGTGTCTTCTTCCACATCGTGCAGCAAGGCGGCGCAGATGGAGGTGGAGCCCAAGCCTATCTCGCCGCAAGCTATTTGAGCCACGGCGATGGGGTGCAAAATGTAGGGCTCGCCCGAACGGCGGCGCACGCCTTTGTGCGCTTCTTTGGCAAAGTTGAAAGCTTTGGTGATGAGTTCCACCTTGCGTCGATGGTTCGAGGCAAGGTAAGTGTCGAGCAGGTGTTGAAAGGCTGCGCTAATCATCTCCTCATCCTTCTGCTCTTGAGCGGTGAGTGGCTTGCTATGGGCGTTATTAGGTGTCTCCATTGTGTGCGGTTGCTTGTCCTTAGGTTCTTAAGAAAAATGAAAGCACAATTTGTCCTCTTCTCGTGCTGACTAATTGCGCCTTGACCACAAAAGTAATGATTTATTTCGGTTGCGTTTGCATAATTATGCAATTAATTAACCATCTGCTTGCATTTTCTTCTTTTTCCTTCTTTAAACGAATACCGAAACGAAACGCTGCGAAAGTCTTTTAGCGGACTTTCGCAGCGTTTCTTTGGGCTGAATATATTTGAATTTTGCTTCTGCTGAAGCGCAATTGTCTACTGATAAATAGAAAGCAGGTTGACTAACGAATGAAAGAAGATGCTAGCTTTAGTACAAGATTCTTTTAATTAGGGCGGGCTGAAAGCCCAATGTATGCACCTAGCCCAGGGCAAGCGAAG
>CAVKKI010000147.1:0-6542 GCA_963656725.1 Oribacterium sp.
GCCGCTTCGCTTGCCCTGGGCTAGGTGCATACATTGGGCTTTCAGCCCGCCTTTAAATGAAAGAGCCGAAGTTAAAACGTGGATTTACACCCACATTACCCCCTCACTCCGCAAAAAAAGTGCTAACTTTGCAATATCCTTATCCAAACTCGAAAACACAGCCGAATGAATCCACCCGAAACCTACACCAACCTGCTGAAGCAAACGGTTGAAGAACTCTCTGACACAACGAAAATGAAAGGGCTCTTCCATCAACACCGACATGGCGACCCCTTGCCCTCGTCGGCCGCGCTGGAGGAGATTATCGGGTTGTGTCGCGCCGTGCTCTTCCCTGGCTACTACGGGCGCAGCACGCTCAACTCCGTGACCGTGCGCTACCACATTGGCATGGAGGTGGAGCGCCTCTTTGCTCTGCTCACCGCGCAAGTGCAGGCCGGCCTGTGTTTCGCCACGCAAGATGAGGAGCAACGCACACCCTCGGCCGTTGACTACCGAGCAAAGGCTGAAGCCATTGCCGCCACCCTCATTAGCATGCTGCCGCAAGTGCGACGCACTTTGGCCACCGATGTAGAGGCGGCCTATTTGGGCGACCCTGCGGCACAAAACTATGGCGAGGTGATTAGCTGCTACCCCGCCATCCGCGCCCTGACTTGTTACCGCATAGCCCATGAGCTCTATCGGCTCGACGTGCCGCTCATTCCGCGCATCATCACGGAACTGGCTCATAGCGAAACGGGCATCGACATTCACCCCGGGGCGCAGATTGGCGAATATTTCACCATCGACCACGGCACGGGTGTGGTGATTGGCGCCACTTGCATCATTGGTCGCAACGTGAAACTTTATCAAGGCGTTACGCTTGGCGCAAAAAGTTTTCCGCTCGACCAAAATGGCAATCCCATCAAAAACAATCCGCGTCACCCCATTCTCGAAGATGGCGTGATTGTTTACTCTAACGCCACCATTCTGGGGCGCATCACCATTGGCAAAGGCGCCGTGATAGGGGCCAACAAATGGGTGACACACGATGTGGAGCCTGGCGGCAAAATGTAAATTCCACTATACTATTATATATAATGTGAGATGAAGCGCATTTTTTAAAAAAGTTACTTCATCTTCTCTTCTTTTTCAGTAAGAAAACAGCTCACACTACATAATATGCAAGAATTTGAACTCATAGCGAAAACCTTTCAAGGACTAGAGGAGGTTTTGGCTCAAGAACTCACCGAACTCGGTGCGAACAACGTGCAAATGGGCCGACGCATGGTGTCGTTCACCGGCGACAAGGCCATGATGTATCGCGCCAACTTCTGCCTACGCACAGCCGTGCGCATTCTCAAACCTATTAAGCACTTCAAGGCCACTGGGGCCGACGATGTGTATGAGGCGGTAAGGCAAATTGATTGGTGCCAATATCTCGACTTGCAAACCACGTTTGCCGTCGATTCGGTGGTGTTCTCTGATGAGTTCCGCCACTCTAAATTTGTGGCCTACAAGGTGAAAGATGCCATTGTCGACTATTTCCGCGAAACCACGGGCCAGCGCCCCAACATTCGCATCACCAATCCCGATGTAAAACTCAACATTCACATTGCCGACGACGACTGCACCCTCTCGCTCGACTCCTCGGGCGAATCGCTCCACTTGCGCGGCTACCGCGTGGGCACGGTGGAAGCGCCCATCAACGAGGTGTTGGCAGCCGGCTTAATCAAAATGACGGGCTGGCAAGGCGACTGCGACTTTATCGACCCCTTCTGCGGTTCGGGCACGTTCCTCATCGAGGCTGCGCTAATGGCGCGCAACATCTATCCCGGCGTGTTCCGCAAAGAGTTTGGTTTTGAAAAATGGAAAGACTTCGACGCCGAACTGCTACAGGAAATTTACGACGACGACTCGCAAGAGCGCGACTTCACTCACCACATCTACGGCTACGACCTCAACATGCCCGCCGTGGAAACGGCTTTGGCTAACGTGCGAAGCGCAGGGGTGAGCAACATGGTGAGTGTGGAGCAAAAAGACTTCCGACAATTCACCAACCCCAGCGAAAAGGCCATCATTGTGACCAACCCGCCCTATGGCGAGCGCCTCACGCCGCCCGACATTCTGGGGCTGTATCAAGCCATTGGCAAGGTGCTAAAAAATGAATTCCAAGGCGGCGAGGCTTGGATTATTTCTTCGAAAGCCGAACTCTTTGAAAACCTTGGTTTGCGCCCCAGCCTGAAAACGCAAATCTTTAATGGCAAGCTCGACTGCGACTTCCGCAAATACCAACTCTTTAGCGGCAAGCTGAGCGACTTCCGTGCCGAAGGCGGCAAGGTGAAAACCGACGAAGAGCGCCGACTGATGAGCGAGAAGCACCGCTTCCGCGCCCAACGCGACGACTTTAAAAAGCGCTTCGACGAGGCCGAACCTACGGGATTGGACGAAGAAGACGATGCTCAATATCGCATTTTGCGCAAGAAGCATCGCGAATTTCAAGACAACTTCGCCCCTCGCAAGCCTAAGCGTGAAGGCGGTTTCGCCGACAAGAAGAAAAACTTCCGCAAAGAAGGTGACTTTAAGAAAAAAGGAGACGGATTTAAGAAAGGCGGTGACGGATTTAAGAAAAAAGGCGGATTTCGCCCGAAAAGAGATTTTTGATTAAGAATGAAACTACGAAATATTTGCATGGCAGCCCTGGCGCTGCTGCTAGGCTCAACCCCGGCTATGGCACAAGAGAAGAAGAGTTTTACACTAGAGGACTTGATGTGGGGTGGCACGAACTACGCCCAAATCATGCCCCGATATTACGGCACCGCCTTTTGGGGCGAACAGCTGCTTAAACTCGATGTAGACGAGGTGAGCACCTTGACTAACGCCAAGGGCAAGAAAGAGAAAAAGCAAGTGCTCTTCACCACAGCCGACATCAACGCTGCCATCGACACAGCGAAGGTGGGCAAAGTGTATAACTTGCTCTACGCGCAATTTCCCTACGGCAGTAAAACGCAAGTGATGCTGCAAACGGGTAAGCTACGTTTCCTTTACGACTGGAAGGCGAAGCGCACCGTGTGGAGCACAGCGCTCACTCAAGGTGAGCAAGCCAACGACTTCTGCAACGCTTCGAAGGCCGAAGCCTATGTGAGAGATTGGAATCTTTACGTGCGCACCGCCGACGGCAAGGAACACCCAGTGAGCACCGACGGCACGCGCGAACTGCAATACGGCCTAAGCGTGCACCGTGATGAATTTGGCATTCGCAAAGGCACTTTTTGGAGTCCCAAAGGCAACCTTTTGGCCTTCTATCGCATGGACCAAAGCATGGTGACCGACTATCCCTTGGTGGACATTGACCATCGGGTGGCTCAGCTAGCTCCTGAAAAATACCCCATGGCGGGAATGACGAGCCATAAGGTAACGGTGGGCGTGTTTAATCCCGCTACCAACCAAACCGTCTACTTGCAGGCGGGCGACCCTACCGACCGCTATTTCACCAACGTGGCCTGGAGCCCCGATGAGAAGACGATTTATCTTTTCGAACTGCCCCGCACGCAAGACAAGGCCGAACTGGTGTGCTACGATGCCGCCACGGGTCAGCGCAAAGGCGTGATCTACACCGAAACCAACAGCCGTTACGTGGAGCCTTGCAACCCCATTGTGTTCCTTCCTTGGGACGATTCGAAATTTGTGATGCAAACGCGCAAAGACGGCTACAACCATCTTTACCTTTTCGACACTACGGGCAAGCAGCTTAAGCAAATCACGAAGGGCGAGTTTGAGGTGACCGAAGTGTTAGGTTTTAACGCAAAAACTCGCAGCATCATCTATCAAAGCAATCAGAGCAATCCCATTCACTACAACTACTATGCCGTGCAGGTGGAAACGGGTAAGGTAACGCCTCTTGACAACGGTACGGGTTCGCACGCCGCTCGTCTTTCGGAAGGCGGCACGATGCTTTGCGACCGATGGTCGTCGCCCACCACTTTCCGTGAGTATGACGTCACACCGACCACTCAGGCCGCTGCCACCCAATTGCATGCCGATGCCGACCCTTGGAAGGCTTACAACGTGCCCGAAATTTCGAGCGGCACCATCAAGGCGGCCGATGGAAAGACCGACCTTTATTATAGACTGGTGAAGCCGGTGGATTTCGACCCGAATAAGAAATATCCCACCGTGGTTTACGTGTATGGTGGGCCGCACGCTCACAACGTGGAGGCTTCGTGGAATTATCAAACGCGCCCTTGGGAAATTTATATGGCGCAGCGTGGCTACGTGATTTTCGTGGTGGACAACCGGGGCTCAGAAAATCGCGGCTTTGAGTTTGAGAGTTGCACACATCGTCACTTGGGCGACATTGAGATGCAAGACCAAATGGAGGGTGTGAAGTTTTTGAAATCGCTGCCTTACGTCGACGCCGACCGCATTGGCGTGCACGGATGGTCGTTTGGCGGTTTCATGACCACCAACCTCATTCTCTCTTATCCCGACGTGTTTAAAGTGGGCGTGGCTGGCGGCCCCGTGATTGACTGGAAATACTACGAAGTGATGTATGGCGAGCGCTACATGGACACTCCGCAAGAGAATCCCGAGGGTTATGAGTCATCGTCTCTTCTGAACAAGTCGAAAAACCTGAAAGGCCGTTTACAAATCATTGTGGGTTATAACGACCCCACTTGTGTGATGCAACACAGCCTTTCCTTCCTCCGTGCTTGTGAGGATGCCGGCACGCAGCCCGACTATTTCGTCTATCCTGGCGACGGTCACAACATGATGGGTCACGACATGGTGCATTTGCACGAACGCATCACCCGCTATTTCGACGATTATTTGAAGAAATAAGTAGTTGCGCTATTAGCTCTGGGGGCGACGCGTCCCGCGTCGGCGCTAGAAGCAACGCAAGTATTAACTCAAGAAACGGCGCTAGTAATTGGGGGGCGACGCGTCCCGCGTCGGGGCAAGCGGCCTTGAGCAGCAGCGCAAGAAGCAGCGCAAACATCTTTCTAGTTGAAGATGCTTGCGTTGCTTTTTTATTTCTTGTGCTGCTTTTGGCGTTTCCACTCAGGGCCGCTTGCCCCGACGCGGGACGCGTCGCCCCCCAATTGCGAGCGCCGCTTCTTGAGTTACTTCTTGCGTTGCTTCTAGCGCCGACGCGGGACGCGTCGCCCCCACTGACCTTTAGCGTTGTCCCCACTGACCTCTAGCGTTTTGTGGTGGATTGCTTATTTATTTTTGAAATTGCTGCTCATTTGCAAATAAATGCTTACATTTGTAGCCAATAATATTTTTTAATCAAAAACACCAAACGTATGAAAATCACTTTTCCCCGTTTTGCATTCAGCGCCTTGGCATTTGGCCTTGGCCTCTCGTTCACCACTCTCACTCATGTAAAGACAACGACCTTAGTGATGGTGGCAATAATTCTGGCGACGACTCAGAGCAAATTGATGAGAAAATGGCTCAAAAGTATAACTCTTTGGAGTGTTTGCTCAGTGCTCTCGGCGATGTAGACTCGCTCCCTGATAATTGGAATTCTGCCGACTATCACGTAGACCCCACTATCGGTGTGGCCGAAAGCGAAGCCACTCCCTACACAGTGCGTTTGATAGCAACAACCGATGCTAACGAAGCAAACCGCGAATTTCGTAGCCTTATCAGTGCTCCTCTAGGCGGTGAAGCGAAAGACACCACTTGGACGCAAGAGGGCATTGGTTCGCTCAGTTTCAAAGTGTCGAAGAACGACCCTACATGCTACGCCACCGTCAGTGTGAATTTGCAGCAAATGCCCAAGCTGCAGGAAATTCGTTTTGTGCCTGCCTCTGTTATTGGTAACAATGGCAGCAATAAAGAACCATTTTATCAATTTGGCGACGTTATTAAGCAAACTATTAGCGGCGTGGATACCTATTGGGTTTGTGTGCGCCCTGCTAGCAATAAGTCGGATGATTTAGGAAAAACCCATTGGTGTACCTTCCAGTTGGTGCCCGCTGGCCAGAAAAATGCCAATTACAAGCAGATTAATAATGACAATCTCTTGCCAACCGACCTCTGCAGCAAGCGCTCCGATGGCATTCGTATGACGCAAAACTTTTTCAACGTGTTGCGCATTATGGCTAATCCTGATGCACTCTTCACCTCTAAGAATCTTGACAAGATTTTAATATAAAATTATAACTGTCTGATATTCAGTGATTATAATATCGTAGACAAACAGCAAGAAACAACACGGAAACAAAATATCAAAGAAACAACATTTTCGCATTTTCCTTGTTTCCTATTGTTTCTTTGGCTTCCGTTGGTTGCATTTTATGGTTTTGTTGAAAATTCCATCAGCGTATTGAACGCTATTCTTCACTCAAACAATTCCTGATGATTTACCGCTAACAAGAATCATTGGCGTTGACATTGCTGACCAAAAGAGAAAGGCGCACGAGAATGCTCGCTTGGTTTTCGGTAATAGCAATGTCATTGCATATCCGTACAGCCCTACCTCTGCAAAGGTACAAAAATTACTCCATATATATACTTTACTTTGGTTTAGCCTATATATAAAGGCTAACCAGTAA
>CAVKKI010000148.1:0-6501 GCA_963656725.1 Oribacterium sp.
AGTAAGCACCATCTCGCTCTACGACGCCACAGCCAGCAAAGGCAATCAAATTACCTTACAGAACTCTTATAAATGGGACAACGGCCTGCAGTGGGACGTGCGCTTTAAATACGACCACGCTCTCGGCTCCTACCTCTATCAAACGCCCATGTCATTGAGCGAAGTGACTGCAGCCGACGGCTATTACACACAAGGCGCCGACGGCACACTCACCCCCTACAGCGGACACATGCAAAGCCGCATGTCGTGCTTCAACCGCGGAAAAATCGACGAAACCTTCTTCACCTCCGAACTCAAACGCCAATATCGCAACATGACGTGGCGCGTGGGCCTCAACCAGTGGCACTATCACAACGACTACGCCTCGTGCACCACGATGTACGACCACACCGTAGAGGCTATGCCCTCCTTGCTCTACCACCCCGGCGCTTTAGCCGAGAAAAACTACTACGGCTCATCGGCCTACTATAATTTTAACCAAAACGCTTCGGAATATTACAAAGGCGATGAAAACAAGCTCGCCGTTTATGCTACCCACGATTGGGACATCACCCCGAAGCTCAACATCTACTACGGCGCGCGCCTAGAGTGGCAGCGATCAAGGGGAGAGAACGCGGCAGTGAAGAATGCCGACGGAAAATACGTGGGTCGCTTCGCCAACTATCACCTCGGTGCCACAGCGGCCGACGGCACAGTGATTGCCCCAGTCGACTACTCTTACGACTGGTTTAACACAGCCTACACCGCCGCCCTCACCTATAAAGTGACACGCGAATTTGGCTTCACGGGCGACTTCACCTACAACACGCAGCGCCCCGCTATGAACTCGTTCGCTCCGGCCGAAATGCCTAACGTGGGCAAAATTTCCATTCCCTTGGGTCGCGCTGGCATCTACTACAACAACAGTTGGTTGAGCCTCACTTCTTTGTTCTCTTACATCGCCAAGTCGAACAACAACTCCACGCTCAACCTCATCAACCCCAACAACGCTTCCGACATCAAGGCATCGGCTCTGACCTACGACATCAAAACGCTTGGCTGGACCACCGACGCTGTAGTGAAACCCTTCAAGGGCTTCGAGTTCCACTTCCTCTTCACCTACCAAAAGCCCACTTACAAGAAGTATGAAACGAGCGTCACCTTCAGCGACGGCACCGAAAGCGGCATTAATGCCACGGGCAACATCGTGACTGAAATTCCCAAAGTGCTCGTAGAGCTCGACCCCTCCTACACCTTCCTCAAGAACGATGCATTGCGCATTTGGGCCTCGTTCCGCTACTTCTCAAAAACCTATGCCAACATTAAAAACGCCTACTACTTCAACGGGCGTTGGGAAACCTTCGGTGGCGTAGATTGGAAGGTGAACAAACACTTGCAACTGGGCTGCACAGTGATTAACTTCCTCAACCAAACGGGCGCCAAAGGCTCTATTGCCGGTGCAGAACTGGTGGACAAAGACCAAGCCGCACAATACAACGGCGCTTGGATGGCCGGCTCCTACATTCGCCCCTTCACCGTGGAGTTTGCAGCTAAAATCAATTTCTAACAACGCAACAGATCAACCAATTTATACGCTCGGGCTGTTACGGCCACAATATTCATATTCTACATAAGTGCGCCATCGGCCGTAACAGCCCTTTTTAAAACAAACCATTACATCTTTTCTACACTTTCAACAAGTCATCTCATCTAAAACAGTTCAACCATGAAACTTCTCACTTATTCCTCTCTCTTTGGTGCCATGCTCCTCACCGCTTGCGCCAATCACAACAGCGGCTCATTCACCTTGCATCAACCTAGCGACACGCTCAGCGTGATTCGCATTGATAACGCTCCGAAATACGCCATCTTGCCTATTGAAGAAGACCAGCCCGAGGTGCAGGTAATGCTTAACGGCACGCCGATGGACGTGCGCATGGCCGTGAATAAGGTGGACTACACCGTGCCCTTCCCCCTTCACGAAGGCGCTGCCACCGACTCGCTCGTGGTGAAAGGCTTGGCTCGCAATGCCATTGCTTGGAAGAACATTGAACTTGCCGACACCTTCGACACCACCAACCGCGAAACCTACCGTCCGCTCTATCACCACACCCCGGCCTATGGTTGGATGAACGACGCCAACGGCTTGGTGTATAAGGATGGTGAATATCACCTCTACTTTCAATATAACCCCTACGGCTCTAAGTGGGGCAACATGCACTGGGGCCACTCCGTGTCGACCGACCTCGTGAACTGGAAACACGAGCAGCCCGCCATTGCCCGCGACACAATGGGCCACATTTTCTCGGGCTCGTGCGTGGTCGACCACAACAACACCGCAGGCTTTGGCAAAGATGCCATCGTGGCCTTCTACACCTCGCATAAAAGTCTGCCCGAAGGCCACCAGCGCCAACAGCAATGCATGGCCTACAGCCTCGACAACGGCCGCTCGTTCACCAAATTTGAGGGCAACCCCATCGTCACCGCTTTCGACGGTCTGGAAGACTTCCGCGACCCGAAAGTGTTTTGGTATGCTCCGCAAAACAAATGGGTGATGATTGTGAGCGCCGACAAGAATATGCGCTTCTACGAGTCGAAGGATTTGAAGAGCTGGAAGTATCTCAGCGAATGGGGTGAAGGCTTCGGCCCACAGCCCAATCAGTTCGAATGTCCCGACTTCATGCAGATGGCCGTTGACGGCGACAGCACGAAAATGAAGTGGGTGATGATTGTGAACATCAATCCCGGCTTCGTTTACGGCGGCAGCGGCACAATGTATTTTGTGGGCAATTTCGATGGTCAGAAGTTCACCTGCGACACTCCGCGCGACAACGTGAAATGGCTCGACTGGGGCAAAGACCATTATGCCACCGTCACCTACTCTAACACTCCCGGCCGTGTCATTGCCATGCCTTGGATGAGCAACTGGCAGTATGCCAACCTCACCCCCACTCAGCAGTTCCGTTCACAAAACTCGCTGCCCCGCGAACTCAAACTCTACACGGCCGACAATGGCGACCTTCTCGTGAGCGCTGCTCCCGTGAAAGAAAACGAGAAACTGCGTGGTGAAGAGCAAGCCTTGGGCAACTTCGAAGGCGAAAAGCAAGTGAACTTTGCCAACAACGGCGGCTTCGAACTCAACTTCTCGCTCACCCCCGCCAACGCCGACAAGTGTGGGGTGGACCTCGTGAATGAGAAGGGCGAAAAGGTGAGCATCTACTACGATGTGAAGCAGCAGCGCTTCGTGATGGACCGCGCCGAAAGCGGCATCACTAAGTTTGGCGACGATGTGCAACCTCACCAAATTGAAACCTCCTCTTCTCGCCGCGCCTGCGTGGGCCGACTGATGCACTTCAAAAACGACTTTGCTCTAGCCACTTGGGCTCCCATCCCCGTGAAGGCCGACGCTCACCAAGTGCAGGTGTTTGTCGATAAATCGTCGGTTGAGCTCTTTGTCGACGGCGGACGCATTGCCATGACCAACCTCGTCTTCCCCAACCAGCCCTACAACAAGCTACACTTCTACGGGGGCAAGGTGAGCGATGCAAAGGTTTGGAAAATTAAATAAGCAACCCCGCACACACACAACTAAACTTCTATATAAATTCTCTCTCTCTTTCATTCCTGGTGGTACACACCCCGCACACCGTGTGCAACCCCCGTTGCCAAGCGGGCGTGTGTACCTTTTTCTCTCCCTCACTCAGTGGTGAAAGAAGCCATTCGCACCTATTAACAACCCTTTATCACTCACAACGATGAACAACACACAGCTCTCAACCTCTACCTCACGCATGGCCACTTGGGGCGCAGCCACCATTTTGATGTTCTGCTTCTTCGCCATGGGTTTCGTCGACCTCGTGGGCATAGCCTCCAACTATGTGAAGGCCGACCTCAGCCTCACCGACTCGCAGGCCAATCTCTTCCCCTCGCTCGTGTTCTTCTGGTTTCTTATTTTCAGCGTGCCTACGGGTGTGTTGATGAACAAAATTGGGCGCAAGCGCACGGTGCTTCTCAGCTTAATCGTTACCTTTGCCTCGTTGCTTCTGCCTTGCTTTGGCGACAGCTACGCCATTATGCTCGTGTCGTTCTCGCTTTTGGGCATTGGCAACGCCATTATGCAAACCTCGCTCAACCCCCTCATTAGCAACGTCATTAAGGGCAACAGCCTTTCGAGCGTACTCACCTTTGGCCAGTTTGTTAAAGCCATTGCCTCGTTTTTGGCTCCTCTCATTGCAGCTTGGGGCGCGCAATATAACACGTTTGGCATGGGCTGGAGCATTCTCTTCCCCACCTACGCCATCATTGCCGTAATTGCCACCCTGGCCCTTTGCGCCACCCCCATCACCGAGGAGCCGGCTGACAAGGCTTCGGGCTTTGCCGACTGCATCAAGCTGTTGGGCCATCCCTTCATTTTGCTCTGCTTCATCTCCATCATGTGCCACGTGGGCCTCGATGTAGGCGTTAACACCACAGCACCCAAAATTTTGCAAGAGCATTTGGGCATGACCTTGGCCGAGGCCGGACTGGCCACTAGCATCTACTTCATTTTCCGCACAGCGGGCTGCTTCCTTGGCGCCTTCATTTTGCGCGCCATCAGCGAGAAAGCCTTCTTTGCCCTAAGCGCCGTGATGCTCACGCTAGGCTTGGTGGGTTTGCTCTGCTTCCACACGCAGTCGATGCTCTACGCCAGCATTGCCTTCATTGGTTTTGGCAACTCCAACATCTTCCCCATCACCTTTGCGCAAGCCCTCAAAGCTTGCCCCGAGAAGAAGAATGAGGTGTCGGGCCTGATGATTATGGGCCTCTTCGGTGGCACGGTGTTCCCCCTCGCCATGGGCTATGCCAGCGATGCGCTAGGCAGCCAATCGGGCGCCATCATCGTGATGCTCGTGGCCGTGGCCTACTTGCTAGCCTATATTTTTAAAATTAAGAAATAACGAATTACACATATAAAGAAATAAAAAAATGACATCATACGTAATTGGACTGGGCGAAGTGCTTTGGGACGTGCTTCCCACAGGCAAACAAATAGGCGGTGCACCGGCCAACTTTGCCTTTCATGTTTCACAGTTTGGCTTGCCCGTGCGCGTGGTTTCGGCCATTGGCAACGACGCGCTGGGCCAAGAAACGCGCCAAGTGTTTGCTGAGCGCAACTTGCAGAGCGAAATGCCCTCAATGCCTCAACCCACCGGCACGGTGATTGCCGACATCGATGCCGAGGGCGTGGCTCACTACACCTTCCCCGACGATGTGGCTTGGGACAACATTCCCTTCACCCCCGAGATGGAGGACATTGCCCGCCACACCCGCGCCGTGTGCTGGGGCTCACTGGCCCAACGCAGCGAAACCTCGCGCCAAAGCATTCTGCGCTTTGTCGACACCGTGCCCGAGGGCCATGGGCAGTATAAGATTTTCGACATCAACCTTCGTCAGAATTTCTACACGAAGGAAATCATCACCGACTCGCTTCGCCGAGCCAACGTGTTGAAAATTAACGACGAAGAACTCGTGATCGTAGCACGCATGTTTGGCCTAGCCGGCACCGACCTCGAGGCCAAATGCCGCACGCTTCTCACCGACTATGCGCTTGAGATGGTCATTCTCACCTGCGGTGAAAACGGCAGCTACATCTTCACCCCCGCCACCGACGACTGCCCCTTGGGCGGCACCTCATTCATGCAAACGCCCCACGTGGAGGTGAGCGACACCATTGGCGCCGGCGACTCATTCACCGGCACCCTCGTGGCCTCCTTGCTCGAGGGCATGGACGTGCGCCAAGCCCACGCCCGCGCCGTAAAGGTCAGCGCCTACGTTTGCACGCAGCCCGGCGCCATGCCCATTCTGCCCGACAGCATCAAAGCGTAATTGTTAGTTAGTAGTTTATAGATAACGTAAGGAGGAAACACCATTCCCATTTCATTGTTATTGGGAAGCGTGTTTCCTCCTTTTTTTTGATGCGCTAATAGCTCTGGGGCGAGCTCTTGGGGGCAAGCTCTTGGGGGGCGACGCGTCCCGCGTCGGAGCAAGTGGTTTTGAAAAGCTTTTTCATCTAGGCTCAACCTCGTCAGTGGGGGCGACGCGGCCCGCGTCGGCGCAAGCACAAGCACAAGCATCCTCACACAATCATCATTCCCTACCTCTCAACACCTCGGCCCAAGCACTCTCACCTACTTGCCCCTTATCGCACCACAACCGATTTTCTAATCACCGTACACCGACCGATGTACGATCGTACACCGACCGATGTAAAATCGTACACCGACCGATGTACGACCGTACACCGACCGATGTACGGTGATTAGAAAAGCGATTCAAGCAAAATGTAAAGCGCCTCGTGCGTTTGTTTGAGCCGATACGTAAAAACGGCATCGATTATAAAGGAAATTTTTAAAAGAATTCGGATTATAAATTGCGCAAAAAGGGCGGGGGAATTTATTGTCCCCACAACTCTTTCATTTAAGGGCGGGCTGAAAGCCCAATGCATGCACCTAGCCCAGGGCAAGCGAAGCGGCGCCCTGGGTT
>CAVKKI010000149.1:0-6445 GCA_963656725.1 Oribacterium sp.
GGGCGCCGCTTCGCTTGCCCTGG
This sequence comes from Oribacterium sp., assembly GCA_963656725.1. Taxonomy (GTDB): domain Bacteria; phylum Bacteroidota; class Bacteroidia; order Bacteroidales; family Bacteroidaceae; genus Alloprevotella. Next base: position 24 of record CAVKKI010000149.1, read on the forward strand.
GCTAGGTGCATGCATTGGGCTTTCAGCCCGCCCTTAAAAGAAAAATCCGTGCCTTGAACCGCCCTGTAAGTCTGACTATCAAGTGTTAGAAACACAAAAAAGGCGCAAATTTGTAACCATACCACGGCATTTACTGACAAAATAATTGTACTTTTGCACGAAATAAGAATAATCAAAACATATAACACTGAAAAACTTTATGGAAAAGCTCAGCTACGCCCTCGGCATGGTCATTGGCCACAATCTTAAGGGCATGGGTGTGAACGATTTAAACGGAAACGACTTTGCGCAAGCAGTGAACGACGTGCTTAGCGGACAAACCTGCAAACTCACCGACCAAGAAGCACAAGAGTTGGTGAACAATTTTATGCAGAAACAACAAGAACAAGTGGCACAAGCCATCCGCGAAGAGGGTGAAAAGTTTCTCGCCGAAAACGCTAAGAAAGAAGGCGTAACCGTGCTGCCCAGCGGCTTGCAATACGTAGTGCTCACCGAAGGCACTGGTGCACAGCCCGTAGCCACCGATAAAGTGAAGTGTCACTACGAAGGCACACTGACCAATGGCCAAGTGTTCGACTCCTCCTACCGTCGTGGCGAGCCCGCTGTGTTCCCCCTCAACGGTGTAATTCCCGGATGGACCGAAGGCGTACAACTCATGAAAGAAGGTGCTAAATATCGCTTCTTCATCCCCTACAACTTGGCCTATGGCGAACGCGGTGCCGGACAAGCCATTCCTCCCTACGCCGCCCTTGTGTTCGACGTAGAGCTCATCAGCATCGAGAAGTAAACCACGCGCTTCCTCTCTCGAAGCCTTGCTCCCTCCCCGTCTCAGAAAAAAGGCTGTGGGCGGAGGCTATAAAGCAGAAACAAATACACACAAATAAAGAATGAAAAAGATATTCTTAGCAGTCGTAGTGGCTGCAGCAGCCTTCATGACAAGCTGCAACAATGGCCAACCCAAGGCCAACCTCAAGACCGACATCGACACCTTGAGCTACGAAATTGGTATGCTCATGTCGCAGTCGAAGGGCGAATTTTCTAACTATCTCACCCAGTCGGGCAGCGACTCTGCCAATGTCGACGAAATGCTCAAGGGCTACATCGAAGGCATCAAGGCTGCCGACGATAAGAAGAAGTTGGCCTACTACATGGGTCTTATGCAAGGCCTTCAAGCCAAAATGCAGATGCCTATGCTCGAGCAGCAAGTGTTCCAAGGCGACAGCACCAAGAAAATTAGCGTGAAAAACTTCGTGGCCGGTTTCACCGCCTACGCTAACAACAAAACCACGCTGAAGATTGGTGGCAAATTCATCGACAAAGAAACCGCCAACAAGCGCGTGATGGACTACATGTTTGGTAGCAAGAAGAAAGAAAGCGCCGAATTTATGAAGGCCAAATCAAAAGAAGCTGGCGTAGTAGCCTTGGGTAGTGGCATTTACGGTAAAGAAATTGAAAAAGGTGGCGATCAGCACTGCACCGCTACCGACAGCGTAAGCGTGAAGTATGAAGGACGCCTTGCCAACGGCACCGTGTTCGATGCTTCCACCAACCAACCTGGCGGCGTGGCCACCCTCTCGCTCAAGAGCGTAATTAAGGGTTGGAGCATCGCTATCCCCAAAATGACTGTAGGTTCTACGTGGGAAATCTACATCCCCTACGATCTCGCTTATGGCGAACAAGGCACAGGTCCCATCCCTCCCTATTCAGCCCTTACCTTCAAAATCACTTTGGTAGGCATTAAGTAAGCCCCTTCCAAAAGCATAAACAAACCCTCACAAACGTGCCGCTTTTCCCCTCTGCGAGGTGTGCGGCACGTTTTAGGGTGATAAAAACAGACACATATATATTATTATATAAAAACTATGCAACTCAAATCCATCCTCGTTGTAGCCTTGGCTGCCGTATGTTGCGGAAATGCTTTGGCTGCTAAGCCCAAAAAGCAAAAGAAAGACACTAAGAAAACCGTGGCAGCCGCCACTCTCACCCCCGCTCTCAAGGCCGTCGACGGCAAAACCTTTAGCTACGCCCTCGGTGTGGCTCAGGGCGAAAGCTTGAAGCAATATCTCGTGAGCCAAATGGGCGTTGACACCGCCTATATGGACGATGTGTTCCGTGGCGTAAGCGCCCCCAACGACGAAGCCGCCAAGAAGGCTAAGGCATTCGCCGCCGGTTTGCAAATTGCCGAAATCAACAAGCGCAACTTGCCCATGATTGCCGAGCAAGCCACTTCAAAGAACGACTCCACCTATATGGACGAGGCCGTTTTCGTGCAAGGTTTGAAAGAAGCCATCGCTGGTAAGTCCACCATCAGCCGCGACAGCGCAAGCAAGGTGATTGAAGGCCAATTCAAGTACAAACAAGAAACTTGGAAGAACGAAAACACTCAATGGCTCGCCAACAACGCCAATGTGAAGGGCGTGAAAACCCTGCCCAGTGGCTTGCAATATGCCGTTCGCACCGAAGGTAAAGGCGCCATTGCCACCGACAGCACCGAAGTAGAAGTAAACTACGAAGGCAAGCTCATCGACGGCACCGTGTTCGACTCTTCTTACAAGCGTGGCAAGGCCGCTACTTTCCGTCCCGACCAAGTGATTAAGGGTTGGAGAGAAGCCCTCACCCTCATGCCCGAAGGCTCAGTGTGGGAACTTTACATCCCCTCAGAATTGGGCTATGGCGAGCGCGGTCAAGGCCGTGACATCCCCGGCAACTCCACCCTCATTTTCACTGTTGAGGTGATGAAGGTGAAGGCTAAAGATGCCCCTGCAAAGGAAGACGCTCCCGCCGCTAAACCCGAAGAAAAGAAATAAAAAGAGGAAGCAAGAGGCTTCTCCTTACACTTAGAATAAGCTCCGTTGCAACAAGCAAATTGACGTTGCAACGGAGCCATTTTTTTATTTTCCCCCAATCAAGTTTCGCTCAAAGTTGTAAATATTTGATAGTCAGCGGGAACAAATTTGCGGGTAAAAGTAATACATAAAAAAACACGACTAGTGGCTTAAAAGTTTTCTCTAAAAATATATTCATTTCCCTTTTCTTATCACAAACTTTGCCGTATCTTTGCCCTCGCAAAGCCAAACGCAACACACGTTAAGCCATTCAATCAAGCAAACAGTTTTCCGCTTTAGCCCTTTCAGCACAATTCTTTGAGAAGATACGTAAGTTGTTGAAAATAAATAGATTAAAGCGTTTATTCAATCGTAGAAAACACCTAGACATCGGCGTTTCGCTTTCACGTAGCTCCCGCCCTGCGCTGCTTGTGGCGCCACAAACAGAGCAGAAATCAACGGGAAAAGATAACAACCCTTTTCTGGAACCGCTTTTCAGTTTTCCAACGTGAAAAAGCGCTTCAGTTCGGAAGGATTCTTCCTTTCCGAAAACAAACCATTAACCCTCTCAGATATCACCATGTGCACCGACAATTTCATCATCACTAAACGCAACGGTAAAACCGAGCCTCTCAACGTAGAAAAAATAAAGACCGCCATTCTTAAAGCCTTCCAAAGCCAAAGCAAGAGCATCAATGCCGAAGGCCTGAACCGCATTATGCAACGCCTGCGCTTTTGCAACGGCATGAGTGTGGAAGACGTGCAAAACCAAGTGGAGGTGGCCCTTATGGCCGAACACCACTATGCCGTGGCAAAAGCCTTTATGCTCTACCGCAAGCGTCATGAAGATGATCGTGAAACTGCCGACAAACTGCGCTTCCTCATCAACTATTGCAACTCGGCCAACCCCGCCACCGGTTCTAAGTACGACGCCAATGCCAATGTGGAGAACAAAAACATTGCCACCCTCATCGGCGAACTTCCCAAGCAAGGCTTCATCCGTCTGAACCGTCGTTTGCTCTGCGACCGCATCAAAGACCTCTACGGAAAGGAACTGGCCGACCGCTACATCTATCTGCTCAAAAACCACTTCATCTATAAAAACGACGAAACCTCGCTAGCCAACTATTGCGCCTCCATCACCATGTATCCTTGGTTGCTCAACGGCACAAAAGACATTGGCGGCAACTCCACCGCTCCCACCAACCTCAAATCCTTCTGCGGCGGATTTGTCAACATGGTATTCATCGTTAGTTCCATGCTCTCAGGTGCTTGCGCCACCCCCGAGTTCCTCATGTATATGAGCCACTTCTTGGAGCAAGAATACGGCACCGACTATTTCGAACACGCCGACAAGGTGGTAGACCTCTCCACCCGTCAGCGCACCATCGACAAAGTCATCACCGACTGCTTCGAGCAAATTGTCTACTCCATCAACCAGCCCACGGGTGCGCGCAACTTCCAGTCCGTCTTCTGGAACATCTCCTACTACGACAAATATTATTTCGAAAGCATCTTTGGCGAATTCCGCTTCCCCGATGGCTCGCGTCCTTCATGGCCTGCCCTCTCTTGGCTGCAGAAGCGCTTTATGAAGTGGTTTAACAAAGAGCGCACCAAAGCCGTGCTCACCTTCCCCGTCGAAACCATGGCCTTGCTTTCAAAAGATGGCGATGTAATCGATAAAGAATACGCCGACTTCACGAGCGAAATGTATGCTGAAGGTCACAGTTTCTTCACCTACATGAGCGACAACGCCGACTCGCTTGCTTCTTGCTGCCGCTTGCGCAACGAAATTCAAGACAACGGCTTCAGCTACACCTTGGGTGCTGGTGGTGTCAGCACAGGTTCTAAGTCCGTGCTCACCGTCAACCTCAACCGCTGTGTGCAACAAGCCACTCGCGAGGGCCGTTCCTACGTAGAATTCCTCGACGACATCATCGACCTCATGCACAAAGTGCAGCTTGCCTACAACTCCAACCTCAAAGACCTCATGGACAAGGGCATGCTTCCCCTCTTCGATGCGGGCTACATCAACATCAAGCGCCAATACCTCACCATCGGTGTGAATGGCATGGTTGAAGCTGCCGAAAGTTTGGGCATCACCATCTCTGACAATAAAGAATACGAAGATTTCGTAGGCAACATCCTCGGACTCATCGAGGGTTACAACCGCAAATATCGCTCAAAAGAGGTGATGTTCAACTGCGAGATGATTCCCGCCGAAAACGTAGGTGTGAAACACGCTCGTTGGGATCGTGAAGCTGGCTACTACGTGCCCCGCGACTGCTACAACTCCTACTTCTATGTGGTAGAAGACCCCAACACCGACATCATCGAGAAGTTCCGCCTTCACGGCCGTCGCTTCATCGAGCACCTCACTGGCGGTTCCGCCCTCCACATGAATCTCGACGAGCATCTCAGTCAAGCGCAATATCGCCAACTCCTCCGCGTAGCAGCAAAAGAGGGATGCAACTACTTCACCTTCAACATCCCCAACACCCTTTGCAACGATTGCGGACACATCTCGAAGCACAACCTTCATCAGTGTCCCAAGTGTGGTAGCAACAACCTCGACTACCTCACCCGCGTCATTGGCTACCTCAAGCGCATCTCCAACTTCTCGCTCGACCGTCAGAAAGAAGCCGCACGCCGCTACTATCAAAAAGAAGTGCAATAAACCCTCCTTCCGTTTCTATATATAATAAGGAGTCTCTTTCTAGTAGTTTCCTTCTATCAGAATAAACTAGGGGTCTATTTCTCTGAACAAAAAAGAGCACACTTATATATATATAATAAGGAGTAACGCATTCAGAAAATACACAATCGAAAGGCTTATAAGGCACACCCACCTTATGAGCCTTTCTCATACCAGCCCACTCATCTCTTATCCTCACACCCAATTTCTCATGCTAAAATACGCCAACTACGACATCGTCTTTCAAGAATATCCCGACGAAGTAACCCTCGCCATCAACCTCACCCTCTGTCCCAACCGCTGCCCTGGTTGTCACAGCCAATTCCTCCGCAACGACGTGGGTGAAGAACTCACCCCCGAACGCCTCACCGCCCTCATCGATTCCTACGGCGACACCATCACCTGCATCGGCTTCCAAGGTGGCGACAACGACCCCGCATCCCTCCTCCAACTGGCCATCTATGTGCGCCAACACTACGCTGGTCGCCTCCGCACCGGCTGGTATTCTGGCCGTGCCCACCTCCCCGCTCCCATCACTCCCCAATCCATCGCCCCCGCCCTCAACTACCTCAAACTAGGCCCCTACATCGAAAAGTTCGGTCCTCTCTCATCCCCCACCACCAACCAGCGCTTCTACCTCATCCACCCCGACGGCACCCTCCACAACCTCACCCCCCGCTTCCAAAAGCCCAAACGCTAGCCCTAGAGGTCAGTGGGGGCGACGCGGCCCGCGTCGGCGCAAGTAGCAACGCTAGTACAAAACCCAATTAAAAACTTATACCCTTTTCCGTCACAAAAAAGTAATACCTCACCCCAAATCCCATCCAAATCCCGTCAAAAACTCCCTAAATCCCCCTCCAATTTCAACGAAAAGTAAACATTTACCCACAAAACACCACTTT
>CAVKKI010000150.1:0-6438 GCA_963656725.1 Oribacterium sp.
TGATTTGATTAACCTATTTCACAGCAACGAAGGGCATCCTGCCGACATGGCCTCCCACGGGAGTAGATGGATACACCATAAAAGGAAAGGAAGATGGATACGTCACGCTAGAAAAAACTTATCCCGCTTCTTCAGAAGTTCCGGCCTATAGTGCGCTTGTTTTGAAAGGAACTACTGGACAATACAGCTATTACATCGTAAACTCAACATTAGAAGCAAATACCGACAATTTACTACACGGAACAGTTGAATCTGAAACGACACAAGTGGACGGAAACGTGCTCTATTACAAGCTTTCTACGAAGGATGGAAAAGTAGGTTTCTATTGGGGAGGTGATAACGGTGGGGCTTTTACCAACGGTGCGAACAAAGCCTACTTGGCCCTGCCCGAAATTTATCCATCTATGCCTTTAGGTTTTTCTCTTGATGAACTAGAGAAACTGTCAGGAATTAAAGTTACCAAAGAGGAAAACAATCCATCAAGCGAGAATACATACGACCTTTTTGGCAAATGCTTAACATCAAATAAACAAAAGCAACCAAAAGGCATTCTCATTCAAAACGGAAAGAAAATCATAAAATAAACAACCCACAAAATAATTATAAAGGTACCCAACAATGCGAGCAACAAAAAGAAAGGAAGAATATATAAGTCCCAAATCAAGAAAAATTCAATTAGACCTTGAAGGAATGATTGCCGAATCTTCTATTGAGAGACTTATGTTTAACAACGAGAAGATAGATGACCCTCAACTTTCAAACAAAAAAAGCCAAGGAGGTATTTGGGACGGTATGGACTAATTTTCGTAATACAACGAAATTCATACAAAACACCTTATTCCTCATGGTAAAGATGTAAAGTCTACAACATAATAACTCGTATTGCAACCGAACAAATTAAGCTATATGACAAGCAATAACGAACGATGGGAGGTGAATTACCATTCACTTCGAAGGTATATTCTTGAAAATGGGCACCTTCCGAACAAGCATAAGGTGGAATGCAGAGCATTGCTTAATTGGTGGAAATACAATCAAAAACGACTCAAGCAAGGAATGCTCACGGCTGTTCAAGCGCAATTATTAAAGGAACTCAGCAAAATGCGAACAAAATCCGAATAAGTGCTCTGTTTTGAACAATATAGGGAAACACTACAAAAGAACAGAAATGAACTAGAATAATCCCGCAAACAATCATTCAGATAGGAGGTAAATACTAATTAGAAAGCATTTACCTCCTATCTTTCGTAAGCAGTCAATTTAGGGCATACCCCAAAGTGTAGGCACTTTTCAGTGCCTACCTCCATTGACATGTTAAAATTTCGTTGATTATTTAACCTTTCGGACTAGTCTAGTCCGATAAGAGAAGGGGTGAGATTGGAATAATCCCTACGACCCTCGAAAATTCTTAAGAAAAATTTACCTAGATATTGCCACACCGAACTGCCATGTAGCTTCACCGTGCTGATGATGCTATGATAAGTGGCGGCCATTTGAGCACCTGCGTCACTTCCAAAATGCAGCGAATTGTTTCGGGCTGTGGTCAAGCATCGCACCGTTCTCTCGGCAATGTTGTTATCTATCGGAAGAGAACCGTCGCGAGTAAATGCTGTTAACTCCGTCCAGAAGTGGTCTAAATAGTTAATGGTTTCCGTGAGGTAAGCGCTTCGTTGTTCTGCTGGCCGAGCCTTTTCCAATTCTAGATATTGACGCAACTCTATAAGCAATGCTTTTGTTTCAAAACTATTTCGTCGTCGAGTGCGTTCCTCTACACTGATTCCTTCTTTATCGTATTCCCCTTCAAGAGAATAAAATCGATTGGCAAAGTTGAAAAATGGACGTGCTCTTTCATCGTGTGCCACAAACAAGGCTTTTGCCGCTTTGGCTCTATAGTGTGCCATACAAACTAGGTGGAGAGTGTTCTTAAGATTTTCACCTTTTAGTTCGTCTCCGATAAATGTGTAGGCATTGTAACCATCCGACATAAGAGCTTTCAGTTCGGCCTCGCCAAGGAAATCAATCAATACATTACGTCCTCGAGACCCATTGTCGTAGAAGAAAATGGCTACCTTCTCGGCTTTGTTTACAAGTACCCAAATGTAGCATTTCTTGTAGTGGTCGAACTTTCGAACCTTACACCAGGTTTCATCGCAGTGAACGATGCTGTCTTTTTCCAATGCTACTTCTTTGAGCACCTTTACTATCTGATCTAGATAGGCTTTCCCTTTCTCAAGCCAATTGTGAAGCGTGTTTCGTGCAATCTTCAAGCCCATATCTTGTAGCCATTGGTGAAGGTGGCCGAACGTTACGTTTTTCACATACACCTCATAGGCTAAGGCTTGCAGGAACTCGGGAGTGGCCTTGGTGCCATCGAATTTGGTAACAAACTCAGGATGCCCCTCCTTTGGGAAATACCCCCAGCGTGGTTTCTTACCTTTCTCCACATAGTGAACTAGTTCAAAGCGCTGCTCCACTAAACACATCTTTAGGCTGAACACTTTAATCATTCGTGTTCCGTCGGCTTCAATTATGCGTCCAGGAACTTTTTGTCGGTCGGTTAGATGCGTTTCTATATTGCCGTTTTTCACTTCCATAGTGGAATAGTTACTAGGACGATTGGAAAGGTCGCGCTGTTTGGCGGCAGGTTTTGCTTCTTCAGTTTGGGGCTTTACCTCTCTGGTGAGACTTCCTTCGGTGCCGTCAAAGTTATCAGCTTGTTGCTCACGGTCAGTGTCGTTTTCATCTTTGTCTTTTTCGCTAGCATCCGACTTTTTAACCTTTTGACTCTTCGAACCAAAACGATTCTTATTGGCAAAGTCTAACTTCTCTTGAAGGTGGGAGCATTTGCGTTCCATACGTTCAAGTTCTTCTCTGAACTTTTTACGCTCCTCTTCAAGTTTCACCTCCATAGACTTTCTCTCTTTTTCGAGTTCAGCCTCCATGGCTTTTTTCTCTTCGGCCTTTTCAGCCAACACGTCTTCAAGAACGGCGTGAATGGCATCACGGTCTAGCGTTTTTTCTTCGTTCTCTTTTATCAAGAACTCTATGAAGCGGTCTTTCTGGTCACTAGGCATATTTTCAGAGCAATTTACAGCTAGGCGCGAGGTCTTGCCTCGTGCCAACAGCTCTCGTTTTGCAGCTATTATTTGCAGTAAATTGTCCGTCATTTATTTCTTCGTCTTATATATGCAAATATACGAAGAAATACGGACATAACAAAACTAAATCAATTGATTTTCAATGACTTTATTATCGGATTTTCAAGTAGTAAAACCACGTCTTTCCAATTGATGCGATACACCTCAGCACCGTCTTTCACTTCCACTTTCATAAACTGATAGTTGGACACAAATTTCTTTTCGAACAGCATGCAAGCGCTTTTGTTGAACATAAACAATCTCACCAATCTTCGGTTGCGTGACATCACGATAAACACATCACCTTGTTCAGGTTCACGATGCAACTGTTCGCGGATGATAGAAAGCACTCTGCTGTGTTTGCACCTCATATCTGTGAAGTTGCGAATGTAGTAGAAGTTATTAAGGCCTGTAATGTTCAACATAGCCCCTCCAACTTCTCTATCATGCTCTGCAGCTCTTGATAGTTTAGGTTCTTTCTCGACAGATATAAACCATTGCTCATGTGAAGTTCCACCCAAATGCGAACTGCCTTGTCTGCATCTCGGTGCTTCTTCCCTTTGTTGCTTTGCGTTGCGATTTTATCAGAGGGCGTTTCTGTTGCGTCTGCATTTGCTGTTTCGTTAAGCGGCTTTTCTGAGGGCTTGCCTTCCACTTTAACCTCTACCACTTTTCGTCGGGTATCTTTATACCATTTCGAAAAGATGTTGTAGGGAACATTGTTGTTTAAGCAGAATGTTTGTAGGGACATTCCATGTGGCAGGGCCTCTGCTTGATAGCGAAAATAGAATCGCTCCAAATCTTCATTGCTGTACATAATTGTGGGTTAATTAGTTCAGCGCAAAGATAGAGAGACTTGGGGAGAGCCCTAAATTGACTGCTTACCTATCTTTCATTATCCTCAAAATCATCAATAGACAAGAAACGTACGACAAAACAATAGAACGTGATTGGAAAAGAGGTGTGAGTGACTATGCCCATTTTTCGCGACAGAAATTCTACTTATTTCTGTATAACCGTTCATATAAAAGTACAAAGGCGTTTTGTAAATCACCTAAATAGTGAATCAATTTATCGTACATCGATCGGTGTACGACCGTACAACGGTCGATGTACGATTGTACAACGGTCGGTATACGATTGTACATCGACCGATGTACGATAATCTTGACAACGGATTAAAGAAAATCATAACAATGAGTGATTTAACTTTACATCAATCATTCTTCTTTACTAACAAACTTCACACAAAGTTCGATGCCTTACTAACTAACTTTACAATGCAAAGAAGGTATTACTAAAACACTTTATAGTGGCATTTCAGAAAGCAAAGGTACAAACACTTCAAACTCACAATATTTTATTGAAATTTGCTGGCAGGAGAAATATTTTTCAGTCAAAAACATTCTACCACTTCAACTTTAATCCATCGTATGCCAAAAAAACATTTTGGGGCAAACTGCGCTGCACTTCGTCGTGTAATCCTATTTGGTGACTCATATGAACGAGATAAGCCTCCTTAGGTCTGCATTTTTCAATGAGTTCTAGCGCTTGCGAGAGTGATTGGTGAGAATGGTGCGACTCTATCCTTAGGGCGTTAACCACAAGTAGCCTACAACCTTTTAATTTGCGCATTTCATTGGTTGTTATGCGGCTCATATCGGAGATGTAGGCCATCTGACCGATGCGATAACCGAAAATTGGTAGTTGTCCATGCATCACCTCGATAGGAATGATTGTTTCTCCGCAAGAGGAAAGTATTTGTTCTTTGCTTACCACTTTTAGTTCAATTTGTGGCACGCCAGGATATTTATTCTCCACAAAGCAGTAGGGCATTCTTTGACACAGATGTTGGGCGCAAAGATCATTGCAAACAATGGGCACAGCTCCTAGGGCTGTAAAGGGGCGCAAGTCGTCAAGACCTCCCACATGATCATAGTGTTCGTGAGTAATCAACACCAAATGAATGGGAGCAAAAGGGAGAGAGAGCATTTGCTCACGAAAATCTGGGCCACAGTCAATAAGAATGCGTTTCCCCTTATCCGTTTCATAAAGAACAGAAGTACGCAGTCGATGGTCCTTTGGATTCGTTGACTGACACACGGTACATTGACAACCTATTTGCGGAACACCAGTACTAGTTCCCGTACCGAGAAAGGTAAGTTGTGGCATGACTAATAAATAAAGTTCACTTCAGGGTGAATAAGGATGCCAAACTTTTGTTGCACGTCATGGCAGATAGCATTGCTCAATTTAACCACGTCGGCTCCGATGGCACCACCGAGATTGACCAACACGAGCGCTTGTTTGCTATAAACGCCCACTGGTCCCATTTTACGTCCCTTCCATCCACACTGTTCTATAAGCCACCCTGCAGGGATTTTCACACCATCTTTTGCAACGTAATGAGGCATTTCTGGATATTTTTTAAAGAGATTTTGAAAGGTTGTCTCATTCACTACGGGATTCATAAAGAACGAGCCTGCACTACCCAATTCCTTAGGGTCGGGCAATTTGCGACGACGCATATCAATTACAAGTTCTCTGAGTTCCTGTGCCGTGAGCGATTCTTGGGTAAGGTTATGCTGATGCATTTCGTTTTGTATGGCACCATATTTGAGATCTGGATGAAACTGCAGCTCGAGACGGTAGGTTACATGAGTTACGATATACTGTCCGCGCAATTGATGCTTAAAAATACTACTACGGTAGGCATACTCACACTCTGATGGACGGAATACCCGAAGCCGTCCTGTGGCCACCTCCACCGTTTCCACTTCATCGATATAGTCTCCCACTTCCTTACCATAGGCTCCAATGTTTTGCACGGCACTCGCTCCTACTTCTCCTGGGATTAAGGACAGATTCTCAAGTCCATAGTAGCCATGACTCACACAATAAGCCACAAAATCGTCCCAACACTCACCCGCACCTACCTTAATCCACACGTGGCTATCGGTGCGATTGAGTTCGGTATAACCTTTTATTTGTGAATGAAGAATGACTCCGGCAAAATCGTTCACGAAAAGTAAATTACTTCCACCTCCAATTTGAAACCACTTCCTTTCTTTAAGAAGAGGAAGGATGGTTCGCAGCTCATCAAGTGTGGCATATTCTACGAAATCATCGCATTGAGCATCAATTCCAAAAGTATTATAGTGTAGTAAGGAATACATATTATATAATCTTTAAAACGTATTAGTTTGGGAATAAGTTTGCTTTTTCTAATATGATGTTATTTTTTTGTTGTTCGCAAACGTACAAATATAAAACAAACATATAAATGAACAAAATGTGAAAT
>CAVKKI010000151.1:0-6408 GCA_963656725.1 Oribacterium sp.
AGGGCGCCGCTTCGCTTGCCCTGGGCTAGGTGCATACATTGGGCTTTCAGCCCGCATTGGTAATTTATCAACGTGATTGTAAAAATGCAGTAGCTTGCGTAGAAAATTCTATTGCGCTTGTGCTTCGCGGATGAGCGGACGGGTGCCCTCCATAATGTCGAAGAGTTCGCTGAGAGTTTCGGCCCGTAGCATGGCAATGCGCGTTTGGCGGAAGTTGCTAATGCCTTTAAACAATGGGGTGGCGGCTAAGTGACGGCGAATGTGAAGAATGCCTCGATACTCGTCGATGCGCTCCACGCTTTGGCGCACTTGCTCTTTGAGCACGTCGAGTTTCCAGTCGGGGGTCATGGGGGCGTAGTCGCTCGGAATGACGTGGTCCACACTGTGGTCGCCCTCGTGAAGCGCATCGTGCATCTCCTTAAAAATCCAAGGCCGGCCGAAGGTGGCTCTGCCCACCATCACCGCGTCCACACCATAGGTGTTGAAAGCATCGACCGCTCCTTGCGCTGAGGTGATGTCACCGTTGCCAATGATGGGGATGTGCATGCGCGGGTTGCGCTTCACCTCGCCAATGAGTTGCCAGTCGGCTTCGCCGTTATACATTTGCGCACGGGTGCGGCCGTGGATGGTGAGGGCCTGTATGCCACAGTCTTGCAGTTGCTCGGCCAAGGGGACGATGATTTTGTGTTCCGCATCCCAACCCAAGCGGGTTTTGGCTGTGACGGGCACGTTGACCGCATCGACCACGGCACGGGTGATTTCAAGCATTCGGGGCACGTCTTGCAACAAGCCAGCTCCAGCGCCTTTGCCCGCCACGCGCTTCACGGGGCAACCGAAGTTGATGTCGAGCACGTCGGGGTGAGCGCGCTCCACCACAATCTGGGCAGCGTCGCGCACGGCCACGGGGTCTTTGCCATAGATTTGAATGGCTACGGGGCGTTCGGCTTCACACACGGTGAGTTTTTCCAAACTTTTGTTGACCATGCGCACCAAGGCATCGGCGGCCACAAATTCGGAGTAAACCATTGAGGCGCCCAAGCGGCGGCAAAGCAGGCGGAAACCAATGTCGGTTACGTCCTCCATGGGGGCGAGCACCACGGGGCGGTCGCCAAGGTCAAGTTGTCCTATGTGCATATAATTGTGTTCGGGAGTTTTTCTAAAATCTTTTCTTTAAAGGGCGGCTTTGCTGTGTTGAAGTGTAAACTTCTTTTGCCCGTACATTCCCCCAACGAGCAGCGCTGCGCCCACAAGAAGGAAGGCGATGGTGAGCGGAAGAGTGTTGGTGATGTTAAGGACGGGGAAGGCCAGCATCAAAGCCGAGAGGGTGTTGTTGATGATGTGGGTGGGAAGGCAGAGGCGCAAGTTGCCTGAGGTTAGGTAGAGCCAACCCAAAATCAAACCGATGAGCAGGGCGGGAATGCCTTGCCACAGGTTGCCGTGAGTCACTCCGAAGGCAATGGCGCTGATGACCACCGCCAACCAAGCCGGCACGTTTTGCCGATAGAGCGAGCGCACCATGCCCACGCGGAAGGTGAGTTCTTCAGCTAGCGGACCAATGAGGCAGAGCAACAACCAGCAGAGTGGGTTGTGGAGCATGGAACGAAACATTTCGTTGTTCTCGTCGCCCGAAAGTTGAAGCAACTCCAACACGCCAGCCAAACCGAGCGCAAGGCTCAATGTACCTACCACCATCAGCACACCGCTTAGGGGGTGAATGGAGCGAGGGGTGATGTCGCGTTTTAAAGGGTGAAATTTAAAAATGCTGAGCAGTTCGGGACGCTTTTCGCCTTTGGCGCGTACCGACTTCTCAAATCGGAAAAACCATAGCCACAAGCCCAAGGCGAGCAAGGCTTCTAACGCAAGCAGCGAAAGGCCAATGGCCACGGGGGTGGGCGAGAGGTTGGCCGTGGAAATGCCTGAGCCTAGTTTGTCGAGGTTTGAGAAGAGCAGCGCCGTCATGGCAGCCACAATCTGCACGGCTACAAAAATGAGAAATACGATGATTGAAGTCATTCTGTCTAGTTTTTGAGAATAAGAAGGTGGCCCAATTTGAATGCAACAGCTTGTTTTTGTTGCTTGTTATTCTTATTCGACCACCTTCTTACTTATCGTTGTTTACGCTTTGTGCACTATTGGCGCTTTGTCCGCTTTCGAAAAAAATCAGAGAAATTCGCGCACGGCTTGTTCGTCGAGAGAGAGTTGCTGCTTGAGTTCGTCGAGCGTGTTGAAGCGGTGCTCGTCGCGAATGCGGCGACAGAAGTGAAGACGGAGGTGTTTGCCGTAGAGCGAGGAACCGTTGTAGTCGAGCAGGTGAGCCTCAATGGTTTGGTCATCGCCATTGTCGAGGGTGGGGCGCCAGCCGATGTTGAGCATGGCCTTATAGCAGAAGCCATCTACTTCGGCCTGCACGGCATACACCCCGCGGCCCGGCACAATTTGCCATTCGCAGTCGGGGCGCAAGTTGGCGGTGGGGTAGCCTAGGTGGGTGCCTTCGTGTCGGCCTTCCACCACAATGCCTTCCAGCACGTAGGGATAGCCCAAGCAAGCGCGCGCCATTTCCACATTGCCACCGGCTAAGAAACGGCGCGTGGCGGAGGAACTGATGCGTAGATCGTCGGCCTCGAAGGGGCGCTCGCGCAACACCTCGATGCCGAGGGCTTGGCCGTAGCGCACGTAGTCTTTAAATCCGGCTGAGAGGTCGGAACCGAAGTGGTGGTCGTAGCCCACGAGCAAGCAACGCACGTTCAACTCCTTCTTTAACACCAACTCCATAAACTCTTGTGAGGTGAGCATCGACATGGCGTGGTCGAAGTGGAGCATAACGCAGCCCGCCAAGCCTTGTTGCGCCAAGAGGTGCAACTTCTGCTCGTTGGTGGTGAGCAGTTCGGGCCAGTAGCGAGTTTGCGAAAGTGCTAGGCGCGGATGCTCTTCAAAGGTGATCACTATGGGCTGCAACCCGCGTTCGGCTGCCGCCTTTTTTATTTGGCTGATGAGGAAGGCGTGGCCACGGTGTACGCCATCGAAGAAACCAATGGCGGCGCAGTAGCCAGACTCGGCATCAGCGTGGGTTGTTTTAAAGGAATGAAAGTCGTAGTTTGCCATCTTCGTCAAAATATTTAAACCATTCACTATTTGCGGGAGCCAGCAGCGCTTGTAGTCCGCATTGTCGGGCCGCTTGGCAGTTGACCTCGCTGTCGTCGAAGAAGAGAACCTCTTCGGCTGCAGCGCCTAAGCCCTCTACCACCTTTTCAAAAATCAGTGGGGCGGGTTTTTCCACACCCAATCGGCACGAAAGAAAAATGTGTTCGAAAAAGTCGGTCACCTTCAACCCGTGGTAGTTGAAAAACACGTTCTCGGCCATGCGCCAATGCACCTCGTTGGTGTTGCTCAGAAGGTTTACGGAGTAGTGTTGCTTTATCTTTAGCAACATCTCAAGCCTTTCGGCTGGCACGCCTTTGTGCAGAAAACTTTGCCAAGCCTCCACAATTTGCTCGTTGGTGGCTTGTGGTGCGTGGCCTAAGGCGCGTAGCTTTTCGCAAAACTGCGGTATGCTCACGCTGCCCTCTTCGAGTTGCGAGAAAATGCCGCTCTGCTTGTAGTCGCCCAAATAAGGACGAATGTCGATGCCGATGCGTTGAAAACTTTGCAGCACGTGCTCGCGGTCAAGGTCAACTAGCACGCCGCCAAAATCGAATAAGAGGATGGGTTTATTCATTAATAGGTATGTAGCTCTTAGGGTTTCTGTACTTTATGTTGTGTCATTGGTCAATTGTTTGGGGCAAAATCGTCAAAAGGTAGTAAACGGTAGAATTTTGTGAGATAATTCTTGCCATCGGTGGCAGTTGCCGAGTTTTTCTCGGTAACTGAATCTTCAACAAGTTCTCCGCTCTTGAATATGTTCTTTAGATGCAAGCCGATGTTGTCGGTTGAACAGTCAAAAAGCTGTGCCATAGCTTTTTGAGTTGCCCATACCGTTTCGTTTTTATATAACACCTGTACACCCTGTTCCTTACCTTCTGCTACGAAAGTTAAGAACTCCATCGTACTGTTTCGTATTTCAAATTTCTTTGCCATCATTAGGTATACAAACACTCCTATTGGAAATGAATCCTAAATTGTTGTTTTTATATGGGCAATTATTCGTTTCGATTGACTTCAATAATTTTGTAAAGTTTATCGCTAGGGCGAATTTTCTCGGGCACGGGAATGGCCACGCGCATGCCTTTTTGAGCGGTTTCGATGGGGCCGTTGTCGCCGTGAATGTCGGTGGCGGAGACGTAGATTACACCTGTGGTGGGGCCAACGATGAGCAGTTTGTCGCCCTTCGTGAATTCGCCCGCTTCGAGGTAGAACTCACCCACGCCAAGGCGGGAGAAATATTTCTGTCCCTTGCCGATGTATTGCTTCTTTTCGGTGGCGGCTGAGCCGTAGACTTCGCTCCATTCGCCCAAGCGCTGACCTAGGTAGTAGCCATCCCAGAAGCCGCGATTGAATACGGTTTTCAGTCGTTCGGTCCAGGCTTCCACCTTTTCGGGGGAGAATGTGCCCTCTTCTACCGCAGTGATGGCCTCTTTGTAGCATTGCACCACGGTGTAGACGTACTCAGCGCTGCGGGCACGGCCCTCAATCTTAAACACGCGCACACCTGCTTTCATCATGCGGTCGATGAAGCCAATGGTCTTCAGGTCTTTCGGACTCATGATGTATTTGTTGTCTACATCCAACTCCACGCCCGTTTCGCGGTCGGTCACGGTGTAGCTGCGGCGGCACACTTGCATGCATTGTCCGCGGTTGGCCGAACGGCCTAGGTTGTCGAGCGAGAGGTAGCACTTGCCGCTCACTGCCATGCACAAGGCGCCGTGGCAGAACATTTCAATGCGGATGAGCTGCCCTGAAGGGCCGCAAATGTGCTGGTCGAGGATGGCTTGGTGAATGTGGGCCACTTGGTCCATATTGAGTTCGCGAGCCAGCACGGCCACGTCGGCAAACTGCGCATAAAACTTCAGCGCCTCCACGTTTGAGATGTTGAGTTGGGTGGAGAGATGCACCTCTTGACCAATGCGGTTGCAATAGGTCATCACGGCCACGTCGCTGGCAATGACGGCGGAGATGCCGGCTTCGTGTGCGGCATCGCAAATGCGGTGCATGAGGTCGATGTCTTCATCATAGATAATGGTGTTGACGGTGAGATACGACTTCACACCGTGTTCGCTGCATTGTTGTGCAATGTCGTGAAGGTCTTCAATGGTGAAGTGGCTTGCGCTGTGGGCGCGCATGTTGAGGGCTTCGATGCCGAAGTAGATGGAGTCGGCACCAGCCTTGAGGGCAGCTGCGAGCGATTCGCGTGAGCCCACTGGTGCCATTATTTCGTATTCGTTCATTTCTTTAATTAGAATGGGGAAGGTGGGTTAGAGGGTGATGCTTGTGCCCTTATCGGTGCCGATGGCGTTGGCTTGGGTAATGACCACGCGAGCCACCCCTTGCTTCACGGCCGCTAGGCTGTTTTCAATTTTGGGAAGCATGCCGCCGCTCACTATGCCGTCGGCCTTAAGTTGCTCAAAGGTGGCGGGAGTGATGTTGGCAATGACGCTTGCTTCATCATCGGGGTTGGAAAGCACGCCTGCGTGTTCGAAGCAATAGATGAGCGTGACGTTGAAATCGTTAGCCAAGGCCTTGGCTGTTTCGGCGGCGATGGTGTCGGCGTTGGTGTTGAGCAGATTGCCTTGATGGTCGTGGGTGAGGGGCGCCATGACGGGCGTGATGCCGGCGTTAAGAAGCAGCGAGAGTCGCTCTGCATCTACGTGGTCTACATCGCCCACAAAACCATAGTCGATGCCGTTTTTTAAGGGACGGCGGTGCGACTGAATGACGTTCATGTCGGCACCCGTCAGCCCTAGTGCATTTATGCCGCGGCTTTGCAGTTGAGCCACCACGTTTTTGTTTACCAATCCGCCGTAGACCATGGTCACCACACGAAGCATGTCGGCGTCGGTGATGCGTCGGCCGTCCACCATGTGGGTTTCAATGCCTAGTTGTGCGGCCACGTCGGTGGCGGTGCGTCCGCCACCATGCACGAGTATTTTATGGCCTTTGAGGGCCGAGAATTGTTGCAAAAGTTGGTTGAGCGATGAGGCGGACTCTACGATTTTGCCGCCCACCTTTACGAGGGTAAGTTGAGGTTTCATGCTGCAAAGTTAATGCTTTGTTTTTGAGTAGCTCACAATTATGGGTGGTTCTAATAATTCTGAAATAGGAATTTGTATGCTATCGGGAGTGTATTTTTGAAAGTAAATGAGGGAGCATAGCGGGCTATGTGACCGAATTTACTTTCAAAAAGACGCTTCCGAGAGCGTGCAAATTACATTTCAGAATAGTAGAATACTAAAATCAGAATTTTTAGAACCACCC
>CAVKKI010000152.1:0-6398 GCA_963656725.1 Oribacterium sp.
TAACTACGCAAGCACTCGTGCTCCTAGCAATGCTTTTGCTCTTTCAGAGCGACGTGTCCGCTAGCGATTTAACCCAGGGCGCCGCTTCGCTTGCCCTGGGCTAGGTGCATACATTGGGCTTTTCTTTGACAAAATCGGCTGCGGCTCTTCAATGCTCAAGCAAGCTTGGCATTGCGTTCGCCTTGCACGATTTTTCAGCCCGCATTGGTAATTATCCCATTCGTTATATAAAAATAATTTTGATTACCTACTTAAAAATCAAACTTTTTCAAAGCATTCAATTGATTCAGTATTTATTCAGTTTTCGTTCAGTTTCATTCACTTTTCATTCAGTCTGTTCAGTAATGGTTCAATATCCGTTCAGCCCCGTTCTATTTCTTGATGATGGATTCTATGCTTCTCGATTCAAGCGTTGCTTGCATCGAGATTCAGGAGTTGTCTGAACCTAGGTTCAGAGAGCGCTTGAATCTAGGTTCAGAGGATGAAACATTTTAGAGTTGAAAATTTTCTTGATTTCGAAGTTTGTTGTGGGAGATTTGTCTTCTAAAAACACGAAAAGACCAGATACAAAAACTAGTCTAGAAAAGGTAAAATTAAAGGCAAGTCGTTAATTTATCAGAAAAGGTGGCAAAAATTGGAATGCATTTTACTCCTATTATATATATATAGGTATCTTTGCAAACGTTATCCTATAAATCAAAAAACAATTCATTAACCATCTATAAATTTATTACATGACACACTTACACTCCTTGCGTCTGGCATGGTTGGTATGTTTGTTTAGTCTGCTAACGGGTGCAGTGCACGCCACGGTGGACTTTCAGCAAACGGGTACGGTGTATCGCATTGTCAACAAGTCGAATGGTCAAGCCTTGACCAACGGCAACAATGGCGACAACGACACCTATCTTTCTACCGCCACGATAGACGAGAACTCTGCTGGTCAGGACTGGATGATTGTTCCAGTGGATGCGGCCAACAACATCTACGCTTTTGTCAACCCCAATTATGACAAAGGCATCGACATGGCCTCGTCGGCTAATCCTCAATGGAAATTGTTGCAATGGACCTCTGAAATCAACAATTCCAATCAGCAGTTCCTTGTGAAGGCTGTTAAAACGGAGACTGATGTCTACCAGTTTTTTAACGCCGACGCTAGCCGCGTAATGACCTTGCGCGAAGATGGCACCATCTACATGGACGAGAACCTCTCTGCCGCAAGCAGTCAATTTATGCTGCAAGCCACGAGCAAGGTAATTAACTACCCCGTGCAGGGCATCACCTATCTTTTCCGTCAAAAAAGCACGGGAATGTTGCTCACCAACAACGAAAGTTCCGTTCAAGGCGAACTGTTGAAAACAGCGGCTTATAAAGAAGGAGCCTACGGCCAACACTGGCAATATCGCCCCGTGACTTACAAATCGAGCAATAAAACATACACGAACACAGTTCTCTATAATGAGAAATATGGCTTTGCGGTTGACGCTGGTTTGAACGGAAACAAGATTCCCTTGCAATACGGACTCAACGCATCAAACTATAATCAGCAAGTGACCATTACAGCCGTAAGCGGTGAAGATGCAGTTTATCAGATAAGCTACGTTTTTCAAAACACCACTTATTACATCACAGCCGATGAAGAAGGCAACACGAGCATGACTACGGACGCCACGGATGTGAACACCTACTTCACCCTCGAGCCCACCGACGCTCCCGTAATTTGGAAGAACGATTGGGAAAACGAGAAGGTGTTTGCCGTGAACAAAGAGAGCGGTCACACCACCTACATGCCTTATGCTAACACGGAAAGTCTGCGTGCCGACTCCGAGCGCTACGCCAAGCCTTGGCTCGACCCCGCAAGCGATCGCTGGATGACGCTTAACGGCACTTGGAAAATCAACTTTGTGAAAGACCCCGACCAACGTCCGGGTGAAACGGATTTCTACGGCAACGACGTGGACGTTTCTTCTTGGGATGATATCGAAGTACCCTCGTGCGTGGAAATGAAAGGCTACGGCGATCCTTGGTATGTAAACGTAGATTACCCCTTCTACGACAACCCGCCTTACATCAAAATGAAGGGTAACCTCTACAATTCGGTTAGTTCCTTCCGTCGCAATTTCACCCTACCCTCAGCTTGGGAAAACGAACGCGTATTCCTTCACTTCGACGGCATCTACAGCGGTGCTTACGTGTGGGTGAATGGCGAAAAAGTGGGCTACACCCAAGGCGCCAACAATGATGCCGAGTTCGACATCACGAGCTACGTTCGCAGCGGTGAAAACAATGTGAGCGTTCAAGTGTTCCGCTTCACCGACGGTTCTTACCTCGAAGGTCAAGACATGTGGCACATGAGCGGCATTCACCGCGACGTTTACCTCTTCGCCACTCCGAAGACCTACCTTCGCGACCACATCATCACCAGCACCCTCTCGGCCGACGACAACTACCAGAGCGGCAGCATGAGCGTGGCTTTGACCGAAACAAACAAAGACGGTGAGGCTGTGAGCAAATCAGTACGTGTTCGCTTCATCTCGCCCAAAGGCAAGCAGTTGGCTGAGCAAACCGCTCAATTCAGCTTCACCCCCAACAGCGACCAAGAGCAAACTCAAACGCTCACTTTCGACAACTTGAGCAACCTCGAATTGTGGAGTGCCGAACACCCCAACCTCTACACCCTAGAAATTGCGCAGCTCAACGCTGATGGCACCGAAGAAGAGGCTTTCGCCACTAAATATGGTTTCCGCCACATCGAAATTCCTAGCGACGACCACCGCGTTTACATCAACGGCAAGCAAATCTACTTCAAAGGTGTCGACACCCAAGACACGCATCCTCTTCGTGGACGCTCTATCGATGTAGAGACCATGCTGAAGGACATCACCATGATGAAGCAAGCCAACGTAAACACCGTGCGCACCAGCCACTATCCCCGTCAGGCCAAGATGAACGCTATGTTCGACTACTATGGTCTTTATGTGATGGACGAGGCCGACTTGGAATGCCACGCCGACTGGACAGGCAACAGCGCTTCGATGACGAAATCGGCCGACTGGACTGCCGCTTACAACGACCGAGTGCGCCGCATGGTGCAACGCGACCGCAACCACCCCAGCATCGTATTTTGGAGTCTAGGTAATGAAAGCGGTTACGGCATCAACCACGTGTCGAACTACAACCTCGTGAAGAGCATGGACAGCAGCCGCCCCGTTCACTACGAAGGCGCTACAAACGAAAACAAAACCGACTGCACCGACCTTTGGAGCGTGATGTATCCTTATTTCGAGGGTAACACGAAAAACGTGTCGCAACAAGCCAACGGCAACTGGGCTAAACAGCCTTACTTCATGTGTGAGTATGACCACGCTATGGGCAACTCGCTAGGTAGCTTGCAAGACTATTGGGACATTCTAGAAGGCAGCACCTACGGCATTGGCGGTTGCATTTGGGACTGGGTTGACCAATCCATCGTTTCCGCTGCCGACCAACAAGCTGGCAACCTCACCGAGAATGGCTTTAACAAATACCGCACCGGCTACGACTGGAACGACGCTCCTCACCAAGGCAACTTCGTTAATAACGGTATCATCACGGCCGACCGCGCTTGGAACGGCAAACTTACTGAGGTAAAGAAGGTGTACCAATACATTAAGTTCACCAACTACGACGCCACAAAGGCTCAACTTACCCTCAAGAACGCTTACGACTTCACCACCCTCGGTGCTGACTACACTCTCGAGGCCGCCGTTCTCACCAATGGCAACGAAGTGACCAACACGCAAATGGCATTGCCCACTTTGGCACCGGGTGAAAGCGTCACCATCGACCTTCCCACCACCTTCACCAAAGAGCAGTTCACCGACAGCGATGTGGTGATTAACTTCAGCGTTAATCGCAACAACGCCACCGACTACTCCGACGCTGGCTATAGCATTGCTTCTGCTCAGTTCACCATCAACAGTCGCGAGGCATTGGCAACGACCGACAACTCGGGAGCCGAGAAACTGACTATGACCACCGAGTCGCTCACCAAAACCATCTCGAACGATAAGGTAAGCATCAAGTTCTACAACTCGGGCACCATTGCCAACTGGACGCAAAACGACATCAAGGTGGTTGTGGACGGCACCTATCCCGAATATGAAAACTACCGTTGGATTGAGAACGACGCTCCCTACAACGGCGACCCCACCTACGACAACGGCAACGGCATTGAGAGCCACTCGGCCACCTTCACCCTAGCCGACGACGGCATGAGCGCCACCGTGGTAGTGAAGGGCACGGGCACGAAGGCCAACTACGTGTTCACCTACACCATCAACGCTAACGGAACGGTAGATTTGAACACCGCCTTCACGCCTCAAATCACCAACACCGACTACGACAAGTGCTTGCGTCGCCTCGGCATGCAAATGCAATTCCCCGGTGAATTTAGCAACGTGAGCTACTACGCTCGCGGTCCGCTCGAAAACTACAACGACCGCTACACGGGTTCTTACCTCGGCCGCTACACCAGCACCGTTTGGGACATGAACGAGAAGTATCTTCGTCCGCAGTCAATGGGCAACCGCCTCGACCTTCGCGAGTTGGTTCTCTCTGACGAGGAGGGCAACAAGATTAAGGTGGAGAGCGAAGGACAAGTGGCCTTCTCAACCCTCTACTGGTCTGACCAGCAGCTCAAGCAGAAGATGCACAATTGGGAACTCACCGTGAATGACGATCCTGCCAAACGCAGCATCTACACTCACTTCGACTACACGCAACGTGGTGTTGGTTCGGGCAGTTGCGGTCCTACCACGAAGAGCGACTACTACGTTCCAACCTCTGGCACCTACGGCTACAAGCTTCGCTTCACCACCTCTAACAGCGTGATTGAAGGAATCAAAACCACCGAGACCACGGTGAACGACTTGAAGGTTACACACGACGACCACCAAGTCACAGTGAGCGGTAACATCGAAGCCGGCACCACCATTGCCCTCTACAACGTAGGCGGTGTTTGCCTCGGCTCAACTAAAGCCAACGCTAGCACCTCACAGCTCACCCTCTCGCTCGAAGGTCAGCCCGTAGGTTCTTACCTCGTGCAGATTCAAGGTAACGGCGCTAAGCGTGTACACAAAATTTTGAAGTAAGAATAAGCGCATTAGCGCATTCCTTCAAACAATAATTAGAGGAGTTGCTCCATTTCAATATGGAGCAACTCCTCTTCTTTTTACACCTATATATATAAGGTATAGAATCAAGAAACAAGCAAAAGAAAATCGGTGAGAAGAAAGATGGTTCTTTCCTCTCGCCGATTTTCTAAAATGATTTCTTCGAGGCGATTTAAAACACTCTTCGAAGCGAATGATTTATTACACCAAGTGGCGAATGTTTTCTTCCTTATCGCCCGGAAGCAAATCAATAACGGGCACCTCTACCATAGTGTAGCAACCCGGTCGCTGCAACATGGCGGCACGAGCCACACACACAAGCACCTGTCCGGTGAGTGCGGGATTGTTGATGCGCATGTTGAAATCGAAGAGTTGGTTTTGCGTTGTGCCGCTCACGCCCTTGCGAGTAAGGTGCACGCCGTGGCCCATATCGATTACATCGTCCACCGAGGGCACAAGGTTCACGTGCGTTTCGTCAGAAGCAAAGTAAGGATCGGCCTTGATGGCTGCAGCCACTTGGTCGAAGTCGTAACCCTCTTCAATCTCCACATACACCATGCGGCGGTGAATGCCTTGCCCTGTGGGGATGGTCATTGAGAGCGCCTTCTTCACCCCATCAATGGCTTTCACTGCCACGGTATGGCCCATCGACATGCCCGGACCGAAGTTGGTGTAAGTGATACCCTTGGGAGCGAGCGCTTGAAGCAAGGTGCGCACCACAGAATCGGAACCCGGATCCCAACCGGCGGAAATAATGCTCACGGCATTATTGGCTTTAGCCACTGCATCGAGCGAGCGACGAAGGTCAACAATTTGTCCGTGAATGTCGAAGCTATCCACCGTGTGAATGCCCAACGAAAGAATGTCTTTGGCATACTCCTCAACCTTGCGAGTGGGAGTGGCCAGCACGGCCACGTCCACGTCCTTAAGTTCGCGGATGTCCTTCACCACATCGTATTTCTTAATTTCTTCGGGACAATTTTCGGCACCTTTGCGGCGCACAATGCCTGCCACCTCGAAGTCGGGGGCAGCCTCTAAAGCTTGCAGGGTGTAGTGGCCAATATTGCCATAGCCCACCACTGCGGCGCGAATTTTCTTCATAAATAAAAAAATGTGTATGTGTTAGGTTTAAGTATTGAAAGAGGACTTTTAGCATGAATTTAGCAAAAAACAAAGTCCCCTAGTATTGCTCTGCGAAGATAACGATTTTTCTTGAAACGCTGTTTGAATGAGAGAGAGTTTTTG
>CAVKKI010000153.1:0-6314 GCA_963656725.1 Oribacterium sp.
ACCTCTACGCCACCCTCAAAGTCAACCTCAAGCAATTGCCCACCCTGCAAGAAATTCGCTTCGTGCCCGCCTCTGTCATAGGCGACAATGCATTAAGCGACGTAACGCCCTATTACTCCTATGGCGATGTCATTAAAGACAAAGATAACGCCTATTGGGTATGCGTGCGCCCTGTCATCCCCTCACAAGGTAAAGGCCAAAGCCACTGGTGCACCCTCCAACTCACTAAAGATAACTTCAAAACAATAAACGAAAACTTAACTCTTCCCACGGGCCTTGGCAAAGACGAAGCCAAAAGTCAGCGCATGGTGTTAAACTTCTTCAACCTCCTTCGCCTCATAGAGTATCCCGCTAATTGGGAAAAATATGAAGATAAAATCAAAAATAACTTTGACGAAGATTTAACTCAAAGTATATTTAATTCTCTCAACTCCGATTGGAAACAAAAGCAAACAGATTTTGAGAATAAAACGGTTTGGCAACTAATTGATTTGTACGACAACGATGCGGATGACAACACCAAAACTCTTATCAATCGAATCAATGCTGTGGACCCAGACATTCACGCGCTCTACTATGGCTACTCAAGTAGCTTTTTTAGCAGTAACTACAAAGTTTATGATTTGCATATCACACGTAATAGCGATATTAACTTACTCGTGGGCGAACCTTCAACTATAACCTTCAATTCGAAGGATAAAAAAAATCATAATTTAAATTTATTCGCTTTCTCTCCCAAAGATGCAGACTACACGCTAATCGACGATGACAACGAAAGCTACAACAACACCTTCATCGTTAAGCACCGCACAGGAGCCCAATTGCAAGGCCGCGCCTTCAGCTGGATGGACGACAGCAACCCCTCTCAGAGTTTCAAAGACTCTGCTCCATCCAAAGAAATCAAAGACGTGTATACCTACAAAGGTAAAAATAATAACAAAAAATAGCTCAATAATAACGACAATCGATTAATTATCTATTGTCGTTATTAATTGTCATTATTAATTGTCGTTATTATTAATAAATTCGGCTTTTTTCTTTAAGGGCGGGCTGAAAGGTGCATTTGACCTTCAGCCCACCCTTAAAAAAAGAGTCGTGGCTTATATCAATCAATTAAAGCCAAGAAGAGCTTAAACGCGGCCCTTCTTGGCTTTTCGTGTGCGTGTCCGCCCGTTAGTCCACGCGTTCCAATTCCACATTGCCCTTTTGCAAGCTAAGCTGCAGCGTAGCCGAGGGCGTAAAGCGGCAGCGCACCGCCTTAATGCATTTAGCGTTCACCCCCGAAGCCGTTTGCGCGCCCTCGGCCGCCACAATCGTGGGGCGAAACGAGCCCAAGTTACCCAAGCGAATGGTGTGGCCCGCCTGCAAGTGTTGCGTCACCACATACTCCAGGGCCAACAACACCGACTTCACGTCGGCATAAGTCAGCGTACACTGTTTCTCAATAAGGCTCACCACCTCCCTGATTTTAGAAGTTTCGAGGTTCGTGATCATAGGGAAGAAATATTCCTTTTCAGTTTTATGGTTCTTCATCTTACGTACATTAAATTGAATCATGGCTATAATTTTTTTTTAAGAGTTAGAAAATAATTGAGCTCCTTCCGCAGGCGCTAGCTCTTGGGGGGCGACGCGTCCCGCGTCGGGGCAAGAAGCAGCGCAAGAAGCGGCCCAAGAAGCAAAGATAGAGAAAGCTAAGAAAAAGAAGAAGAGAGAAAAGATCAAGAGAAAGAAGAGAGAGAGCAATTAATCCACAAAGTCAAAATCCTGGGCCCTCACCTCAAAGCAAGGGCAAGCCTTGCCCTGGTTAAACTCGTGGTGCCCATGCACCGTGGCCAACGGGAAGTTCAACTTCAACAACTGCACCAAAGCCCTGAGCGAGCGCCTTTGGCGCGTGGTGCGTGTGTCTTTCGTGGTGAGCCCATCGGCCGAAAGTCCGCCCACATAGCAAATGCCAATCGAGTGAGCGTTTTGCCCTTTGCAGTGCGCCCCCACCTGTTCCACGGGGCGGCCCTTATGCACCGAGCCATCAAGGTAAACGATGTAGTGGTAGCCCACATCACAAAATCCCTGTTCACGGTGCCAACGTCTGATGTCGTCCACCGTCACGTGCCGGCCCTCAGGCGTAGCCGAGCAATGAATAATCAGTTTTTCAATTTTTCGCATGGTAAAAGTTTAGTTTTTCAGTTTAAAAGAATGAGCTATTGGGGTTGAACTCTTGGGGGGCGACGCGTCCCGCGTCGGGGCAAGAAGCAGCCAAGAAGCAACCCAAGAAGCAACCAAGAAGCAACCCAAGAAGCAACCCAAGAAGCAACCCAATAATCAAAGCAATAAATTAAAGTTATCCCATTTTTTTCATCTCCATCAGTCTACGGTCAATATACACAGTCACGCCAAACACGCTGCCAGCATAAATCAAGGCCTGTGCCACATACCAAAGCACGGAGTCGCTAATTTCGCCTAGGGGCGGAGCCACAAAGCCCGCCACCGAAAGGCCAATGCCCGAGCCCAACATCAAAAGGGCCGAAAGGCGAGAGTAAAGATCGGTTTTCATAACAGCAAATTCCAACTCATGAGGAAGGTAAGCTCTTGGGGAGGTGAGGAACTCTTGGGGAGGTGAGCTCTTGGGGGGCGACGCGTCCCGCGTCGGGGCAAGCACTGGCGCAAGCAGCAGAGCCCCCCCCCAATCGCAAAAAGCGGCGCAGCAATCCCCCAAGAGGCACCTTCTCGCACCTCCCCCAAAGCTAGAGTTTCTTACAGAAAGTGAGTGAGATTATTAATAAAAACAATTACGAGAGTAAAGCAATCAAAGAGTCAGTCAGTGAGAGAGAGTGTGTGTGTGTGTTACCCCTCATCCGAGTCGTCGCCCTCATCACCCCCCGAGGCCACCTTCGAAAAGCTCAAAGCCTTCAGCGTGAGACATTGTTTCAAGGTGGAGCTAGGCGTGAAGCGGCAGCGCACGTGGCTCACATCGCTAGCCTTCACCAGGCTCTCCTCCTCTTTCGACTCTTTCACGGCCAGCGTGGGACGAAACGAGCCCAACACCCCCAGGCGCACCGTGCGCCCCTGTTTCAAGAGCGAGGCCACCACCTCTTCCAGCGAGAGCAGCACCGCCTCGATGTCGGAGTCAGAAAGCGTGCAATACTTTTCAATTTGGCTCACCACCTCTTTCAGCTTCACCGGGGTGGTGGCAGCAACGGCGGGATAATACAAGGCATCGCCCGTAGAGGGGCTCTTACGAATTTGTGCAGTGAATTTAATCATGGTTTTTAAAATTAAGTTAGTTAGGTTAGATAAGTTAGTTAATAAATTAATTCAGGTTAGGGTTAGTCTAGTCAGTTTTTCAAGGCTAATCGCCTTCTTCTCTGAGCCTCTCGGCTTCTTTATCTTAGCAAGAGCAAAGGTAGTAATTTTTTCTTTGATAACCAAATGTTTAGCTCACTTTTTTCAAAGAATTTTCAAGCCCTTTCACTAGTGGCTTAATAGTGCTAGCTTTTGAACTCTTGGGGGGCGACGCGTCCCGCGTCGGGGCAAGAAGAATGCAAAAAAGCAGTGAAAGAAGCAAAGCAATAAAGCAAATCATTCTCTCTTTTAGAGTTTCTGCTAAGGGCCGCTTGCCCCGACGCAGGACGCGTCGCCCCCCAAGAGTTTGAGCAGCAGCTTGCTCGTTTTTAGCGCCTCCTCTAGCGCCTCCACTTGCCCGCCACTTGCCCCGACGCGGGACGCGTCGCCCCCCAAGAGCCCAAGAGCTTCTCATTCACACCCACGAGTCGTCCACCCTCACAAGCCGGGCCTTCACCAATTTGTCGAGCCTGCTCACCTCGCGTTGCGGCACCACGGCCTCGAGCTGTTCGCCCCGCATGATGTGTTCAGCCAGTTGCTGCTCGTCAACTCTGAGCAATCGGCTCAAGTGAACCATCCACTCTGCCGGAAATGAAGGGTGAATGGTGAGCAACAAGTGCATGCCCTCGTCGGGGGCAATGGCCAGGTATCGCTCTCGGCTCACACAGTGAGAGCTGCGCCCCGTGCGCTCCTCGCGCTGCCTCTCGGCCTCGCGCTCGGCCTCAATCTGCGAAAGTTCGCTGCGGCGCTCGGCAAGAAATTCGTGGTGAAACGTTTGCCCCACACTGCGCGCGTCGAAAGCCGCAAACGAGCGGCCATACACCCCCGCGGCGTAGCGGGCAAAAAACAACATCACCTCCGTCAGTTTGTAGCGCCCCACCGTGCCGGCAAACGTGTCGGCAAACGAGCCAATCTGCGCACTACTTTGCGAGGCGTCGCGACTTTGCGAGGTAAGGAACAGGTGCGTCACCTGCTCATCAATCCACATTTTCGGCGCGCGTCGGCCAAACAGTTCCTCCAAGGCCGTCACCGTGGGACATTGCCATTGATAGGCTTGCCGGGCATGCGCTGCGAAAAAGGGCCATCGGGCCGGCGAGTAGTTGCGCATCACGTGGTTAAAACTCGGGTTCAGCCTCGTCCATGCGGGCGATATCCCCAGCTTGGCGAGCGCGGAACTGTTGCAAGGCTTCAAAGGCAGCATCTCGCTTGTTGGGGTAGGCGTTTCGGCGGGCGCCAGGGCCGTTGCCGCCGTTGAAGTTGTAATATCCGCTGCCGCCGTTGCCATTGCTGTAGCCACCATTGAGGTTGTAATTTTCGTTGCGGCCGTTGCCGCCGTTGCGGCCGTTGCCGCCGTTGCGGCCGTTGCCGCCAAAGGTTGTAGGTGCTGGCACGAGGAGTTGTGCGGTTTCGGGGTTGGGTATTGGGGGGAATTGGTTAGCGTTTTCATGGGTTTGGGTTAGGGGGTTAGAGGGGGTGGATTGAATGGGTTCGGCGGCGGTCAGTTCGCAATCAAACAAACTAGGCGCGGCAGGTTGTAGCCTTTCGCCCTCGCGTTTCCGTTCGCGAGCTTGCCACATGGCCAGTGCCGCCGTCCACGAGCGCATGGGCGAGCGCCCCACTCGCCAGCCGTTGGCCTCGTAGTAGGCCCAAAAAGCCTCGGGGCTAATCAGTGCGTAGCCCCTTAGGCGGCAATGCTCGGCCACTTGCTCAAGCGTGGGCGGCACAAAGCGAAGCTTTTTGCTGCGCTTGGGGCTGGCGCTGAGCACTTGGGGGGCGACGCGTCCCGCGTCGGGGCAAGTAGCTCCTGAGTAGTTTGTTTCTGAGCAAGAGCTTTCTGAGTAAGAGTTTTCAGAGCAAGCTTCAAGCCCCTTCTCATTTTCTTTCTCACTGCTATTGGCTTGGCCACTTGCCCCGACGCGGGACGCGTCGCCCCCCAAGAGTTCATCGCCCCCCAAGTGCTCATCACCCCCCAAGAGCTCATCACCCCCCTGCTCACGCGTGCGGGGGCTCTCCCCCTCTAAGGGGGACATAAGGGGGTTATTCTTCTCTTCTTCTTTATTACTCTTCTTCTTATTGTTGCTCAACGAGCTGCTCAACGAGCTGCTCAAAATTTGTTCGTTGCTCTCCGCATCTTCTTGATTTACAGCGATTACCGTAAAATTGCCTCTGCTCAACGAGCTGCTCAACGAGCTGTTCAACTTTTTGATAAAGCCTTTTTGCTGAAACATCTTTAGCAAGTAGCGCACACTTCCTTGCGTAATGCCCCATCGTTGAGATAGAAAAGGCATGGTCACGGCTAGTTGGTTGCGACTAACCACCACCTTCGTGTTATTCACCGTGCGCTCCACGGGCCTTGCCCCATAATAAGCCATGTTATAGAGGTCGAGCAAGGCTTCGGTAGGTGTGAAATGCTCCTTATTGGTCCAAAGTTTTGAAGTGAAAAAGCTGCGCGGAAAGGCAATGAAGCCCTTTGCCGAAGGGGCAGACTGATTGTTGTGATTGTTTCTCATGATAGTGATAATAAAAATTGAAAAATGGGTTGGGTTAGATTCTTAATTAGCAGCGCTAATGGCTGGGAAAGAGATGAGCTCTTGGGAAGAGATGAGCTCTTGGGGGGCGACGCGTCCCGCGTCGGGGCAATTGGCGAGCAAATAGCAACGCAAGCAGCGAGCAAGCAGCAACGCAAGCAGCGAGCAAGCAGCAACGCAAGCAGCAGCTTAAAAAGCAGCCATCAGTTAAAAGTTAGAGTAAAAAGTCAGCGTTAGGTGTTAGAGGTGTTAGAGGTTTTCGGCTAGGTTAAATCCGTTTTGTATCGTATGGTTTCGGTTAGATGTTAGCGGTTAGAGGTTGTTTGTTAGATTAGCTTTTAAAAACTGTGCCCTTAAAAAGGGCACAGCACAATAGTAATGAATTTAAGGCCCCCGATTAAAAGAGCATTCGCTAATGCCCTCAAAGTTATGCTGAATAACATGGAC
>CAVKKI010000154.1:0-6267 GCA_963656725.1 Oribacterium sp.
ATGCAATACTGATTAATGTCGGCATTCACACCCTGTATGTTTTTTACAAAGTCGCCAAAGGTAAAGAAGCGCTTGCCGTTTGTTAGCTTTTCAGTGCCTTTTTCAGGGCTGAGAGAATTTTTTGCCACCACTACGTCCTCAATATTGCCTTTTTTGAAATGTTCAGCGGGGTTGGAATCTACTCCTGAGCCGCCTTCCAGTTCTGCACCAGTTCGGTACTTCACTGTAAAGAAATTCCCTTCATTTAGCATATATCCCGATATGATGCCATTTATGGGGCTGCTACGATAATCGATTTTATCTTCTTTCTTGTGATATATGTTCGATTTAGTTACAGTGTTGAAGAGAGGGTAGTTGTTTACTTTTACTCCATTATTTTCCTCTTCCGATGAGAGGTTAAGTGTATAAGTTCGGTAATCGTTTTCGCCCCACCATATGCTGGAGTAACCATAATATAGAGCTCTTAAATTGTCATTGCTCTCACCATTGAGTATAGGGGTTAGCTTTTTTTTAGGTCTTCTGTGAATACTTTGTCCCAAATTTTGTTTAAGGTCCATAGGTTGCACATACCTCGTGCCTGGTCGTAGTTGTATTTATTGTAGGGAATGTCGTCGATACCTGTTAGGTTGGGATAGGTTGTTTGGTTGTTGAATTCGGGGTTGATGATGGTGCGCATCACATTGAATAGGTTTTGCACCATGCGTGCACCGTCAGCCTCTTTCGAGCAGAGTTGAGTGGGTAGGATAAGGTTTCCTAAATCTTTAAAATTGGTATTTTTCTTGTCAAAATCGCTTACTAGTTGGAAAGTGCACCAATGTGTTTTTCTTAAGTTGGGCGACACGTTGCATGGACGTACGCATACCCAATAGGTTTCTACCCCGTCGATAGTTTGTTTCACCACATCGCCAAAAGAGTAGTAGGTTCCTTTGGGTGCAATCCAACTACTGCTGTTTTCGCCTATGGCCGTTGAGGGCACGAAGCGTATTTGCTGTAGGTGGGGCAGTTGCTTGATGTTGACATCGACGGTGGCGTAGCAGTCGGTTTGGTTGAGCACTTTAAAGTTCATGGTGCCTATGCCTTCCTTTGTCCAGGTTTGGTTTGTTGCCACGCCCGAGAAGTTGCTGGCCGTCATGCTACAGAATTGGCGGTTGGCCTCTTCGGCATTGTTGGTGGCCACGTAGCGCACGTAGGGCTCGGAGGCATTTGCCACGATGCCCAGAGTGGGCTCTTCGCTGTAGTTTTCATCGTTCCAGTTGCTGGGCAAGGAGTCGAGTTCGGCCACCATGCCAAGCAAGCAGGTCAGGGCTTCGTGTTTTTCATATTCCACTTGTGCGGTTTCTTTTCCCTCGTTGTTGTTTCCCCCGTTGGAGTCGAGGTCGTTGTCGCTGCAAGAAGTGAGCGATGTGCTAAGCGCTAGGCAGAGGGTGAAAAGGCTTAGCAGAGATAGCTTTTTAATTCTCATAATAACAGTAGTGTTTGTAAGGGTTTTAAATGTATAACGCTACAAATTTATGCAATTTTATTGTAATGAGAGATGGAATTGCTTAAAAATGCTAGAAATGAGCGATTGGTTGAGGGGGTGACGCTAGCTCTTGGGGGGGCGACGCGTCCTGCGTCGGGGCAAGTAGCAACGCTAGAAAAAAGCATAAATACAAAAAGCGCTAGAAGCAATTGTGTGTTGCTTCTAGCGCTTTACTTGCGTTTCTGCTAGTGTTACTTCTAGCGCTGCTACTTACGCCGACGCGGGCCGCGTCGCCCCCACTGATGAGGTAGCGTCGCTATGCGGGTTATTCCGCAATCAAAGTGAATTCGGCGGCTGAGGCGAAGTCTTGACCGTTTTGCTCGTTGAGCGCACGGAAGCGGATGTAGCGGGCCTTGACGGGCTTGCTAAACATCACTTTCTTCAGCTCGGCATTGGCCGCGAAGGTGCCTTTGCAAATGGGCTCGCCCCATGATTTGCCGTCTTGGCTTACGTAGATTTCGTAATCCTTCACCCAACCGTTTGTGCCGCTCTGACGGGGCAGCAAAGTGAAGCCCTTCATCAGTTTCGTTTCGGCCGCGTCGAAGTCAACCCAGTGAGGATATTTGGCCAGGGTGATGGAGTACATGGTGTGCCACATGCTTGAGGGGTCGCCGTCTACCAAGTTGGTAGCGTCGCCGCCACCAGGCTCTTGTGAAGAAGCAAACACCACTTGAAGGGGCACGCTCTCAATCTTCTCGAAGGTCATAGAGGTCTTCATGCTCGGGTTCTCCTTATACCATGTGGTGATGGTGCCACCAGCGCGGAGGTCAACGGGCTCGGTGTAGACGCTGGCCTTCTTGCTATTGTTCACACTATAGAGAATGGTGCGGTTTTTGGCCGGAGTGGTGAGTGTTACCTTACCCGTGCGGCTGTGTGCAATGCTGATGGGCTGCTCGCCAGCGGCCTTCACCTTGGTGGCCTCGGTGAGGCTGTTAGCTGAGGCTACGGGACGGATGATGAAGCCAAAGTTGTAGTTGGTGCTTGTGGCTTGATCTTCGGCAAACGGGCCACCTTGGCCGCAGCTAGCGCCGCCTAAGCCCGTTACCTTTGCATCGAGATGCAGGTAGGTGCCGTCGCTTGCAGGAAGCTGATGGGGGTGGGCTGCTGTGGTGAGTTGCTGTTGGCTCCAAGGAAGGGCGGAAACCGACATGGTGCTGTCGGAAACGAAGGCCACCGTGGCGTCTTTGCTAGCCGTGCTGAGTGCACACCAACGCACGTCTTCACGGTTGCCCATGCTCTGAGGTTTGGGCAGCATAATGTCTTGCTTGCCCACTTCACCCTCGTGCAACTCAATGAACTGACCCGTTTTGCGGTCGGCATAGTTGTTGACGGGGCCGCGGCCGTAGTAGCTAAACTGGTTGAACGCGGTGGGAAGCTTCATGCTGTAGCCAATGCGGGGCAACACCACGTTGGTGCGGTTGGCCGAGATGGCGCTTTGCAATTCGATGCTGCCGTCGGGATAAATGGTGTAGACTTGGTTGGTGGTGAACTTCAAGTCGTCGGCACCGAGTTCGCGCTTGCCCTTTTCGAAGGTGTAAACCGTTTCGGGGTTGCGGTCGCGGTCGGAGTAGACTTGCTGACAGCCATATTTGCCTTGGCTTTCCACCATGTAGCTAATTTGGTAAGAGCCGTCCTTCTTCTTCGAGAGGCTAGGTGTGCCAATGGTGTGGTGCTCGAGGTCGTAAAGACCGTCTTTAAACCACGCGTTGTGGTAGCCAATGCCCGCATCGTTGTCGGTGGGGGCGCGGAAGGCGTCGAGTTTCGGGCCGTTGCCGTTGGTGAGAATGTCTTTGCCGTTGTAATTGAGGCTATAGATGGCACCTGTGGCGTTGTCGAAAGTGGCACTGAAACTCTTACCCTTGAGGGTGACGTAGCCCTTGCGCGTTTGGTCGGCTTGAATGGCATCGCCCGTTTGTGCGGCTTGAGCCACAGAGGGAGCGGCTTGGTCAGCACCCTTCACACGCAGTTGCTCCTCCATCTGCACATAGCCCTTCTTGGCCCAAGGCATGTCTTTGCCCTGAAGGAATTGCACCTTAACGAAGTATTCGCTTGCGGGGTCGAGCTGGTCGTAGTGGTAGGGCAGCAGGTATTGTTGACGTTCGCGCGGACCGAGAATGTTTTTCGCTCCTTGCAGAGGCTTGTCCTTCTCCACGCACACACCGTCTTTATAGAGCGACCACACAATTTGATAGCCGCGTAGCGGTTCGAAGTAGTTCTTGTTAAAGATTTCGATGGTGCCGGCTTTGAGGTCAACAGCCTTCACGCCTACATTTTGATACACCTTCTTTACTTCATAATATTGCGCCTTAGGCTCGAGGTCGGGGCGCATCACGCCGTTCATGCAGAACATGCCGTCGTTGGGCTTGTTGTCGGCGCCAAAGTCGCCACCGTAGCCCCAGAACTTCTGGCCTGTGGCGGGGTCGATGCCATACATGGCTTGGTCAACCCAGTCCCAAATGGCGCCACCCATGAAGAAGTTGGTGCTTTCAATAGCATTCCAATAATCCACGAGGTTGCCCACGGCGTTACCCATGGAGTGAGCGTATTCGGAGATGTGGTAGGGGTATTTCATGTTGTAGTTGCCCTTCACCGCGCCTTGCACCCAAGCAATAGAGGGGTATTGGTTAGAACCCATGTCGACGATGTCGTTGTTGCGCTCATACTGCACGGGGCGGCTCGTGTCGTAAGCCTTGATGGCCTCGTAGCAAGCTTTGAAATTGTCGCCCGGGCCAGCCTCGTTACCCAAACTCCAAATCACCACAGAGGGGTGATTGACGGTGGCGTGCACCATCTCCATGTCGCGGGCAATGTGGGCGTTCTTAAACTCGGGCACGTGAGAGAGACTCTCTTTGCCGTAGTAGTATTCGTGGCTTTCGATGTTGCCCTCGTCTTCAAGATAGATGCCGTATTTATCGCAAAGGTAGTACCAGTAGGGAGCGTCGGGATAGTGAGAGTTGCGCACGTGGTTGATGTTGCCGCGCTTCATCAAGAACACTTCTTTCTCCATCTGCTCGCGGCTGATGTAGTGGCCTGTGGCGGGGTTCGTTTCGTGGCGGTTCACACCCTTCATCTTGATGGGCTGACCGTTGAGGTAGTAGTAGCGGCCGGCCAAGTGGAACTCGTCTTGGCTAGCGGGCGTGTCTTTAATCTCAATTTTGCGGAAGCCCACGTTGGTTGAGAAGGTTTCCACCGTTTTGCCCTTTTTGTCTTTCAGTTCGCCCACGAGGGTGTAGCGATAGGGCGCTTCGGCATTCCAGGGCTTCACCTTGTCGCCAGCCTCAAGAGTGACGGTGGCAGCGAGTTCGCCGTTTTTGCCCACTTCGCCCACTGCGGCAGTGGCGGTAACACCCTCCACAAGAGTATTCTCGTCAGAGTAGAGTTTGTTTTGATAGAGCGAATAAACAATTTGATAGCCCTTAGCCACCTTTTCGGTGAGGTTGCTTACCTGAGCCGTAATGTGAAGCGAGGCTTGAGTGTAGGTGGCGTCGTAGTCGGGGATGGCTTTGAGGTCGCGCACTTGCACTTTGGGCTTGGCCGTTAGTGCCACGGTGCGGAAGATGCCCGGCAGGCGATACATGTCTTGGCTCTCGAGGAAAGAGCCGTCAGACTGGCGGTAGACCTCCACGGCCACTACGTTCTCGCCCTTCTTGTTGAGATAGGGCGTGATGTCGAATTGGGCCAAGTTGCGTGAGTTTTTAGAGAAGCCCACATATTTGCCGTTGATGTAGAGGTAGAAGAAAGAGTCGACGCCATCGAAGTTGATGTAGATTTCCTTGCCGTCCCATTCAGCGGGCAGCGTAAACGTGCGGCGGTAAGAGCCCACTTCGTTGCGGGCATCGTGGGTGAGCCAATTTTGGGGCGGGGTGCGCATCACGCCTCCCTTCCAGTCGCCCTCTCTTACCTGATGTTGGAAGATGACGCGTTGGTTGGAGTAGAGCGGATTGCCATATTTAAACGAACCATCCTTTTGCAGGCCGGCCATGTTCCACGACATAGGCACGGTTATTTTGTCCCAAGAGGAGGCGTCGAACGAGGTTTCGAAGAAATTCTTGGGGCGCTCGTCGGGATTTTTGGCGTAGTGAAATTGCCACTGTCCGTCGAGGCTTTGCCACAACGAACTGTTTTCGGGCAACACTTTGCGGGCTTGCTCCACATTTTCGAAGGAGAAGAACCAGGCGTGGGGTTGCTGCTTGTTGTAGGCCACAGAGTCGGGGCTTTGCCACTCCCAGCCCGAGGGCTGAGCCATTTGGCCATAGTAGTAGCCTCCGAGGGGCGCAATCTGCGACCATATGGGGGTGGACATCAGAGCCGCTAAAAGGGTTAAGGTTGTTTTACGCATAACGTGTGGGTGTGTTATTATTTGATTTTCTTTTAGATTCTAGGTTGTTCGCTTTAGAAAAGAGTTCCTTCCAAAAAGGCGAAAGGCGCTCTTTATGCAAACTTACGTATTTTCTTTCTTATATAACGCATGCTGCTATCACTTTCCACCGTTTTATTATGGTTCTTTCAATTAAGGGCGGGCTGAAGGCCCAATGTATGCACCTAGTCCAGGGTAAGCGAAGCGGCGCCCTGGGCTACAGTAGAATAGAAAAACACGCTCTGAAAGAGCAAAAGCATAACTACGCAAACACTTGTGCTCATAGCAATGCTTTTGCTCTTTCAGAGCGACGTTTCCGCTAGCGTTTTAACCTAGGGCGCCGCTTCGCTTGCCCTGGGCTAGGTGCATACATTGGGCTTTCAGCCCG
>CAVKKI010000155.1:0-6231 GCA_963656725.1 Oribacterium sp.
GGAGTGAGGATAAAATGAGAACTTATAAATTAACTTATAATTATGGACAAGATCATGAGGGGGCTAACTTTGGTGATGTTCTTAAATTTGAAAGACTTGATGAACAAGCAAATACGCATCCAATCTACTTCCATCGTTATAATGACGTTTATAAATTCTATGATGCTTTTAGTAGGAGTAGAACACTCTCTTGTTACAAGAAAAATGAACGGAACGATTTGAAAACGCTAGTTTCGGCTTTCGAAAGTCAGTTTATGACCAATTGGCCAACCGAATAAAGCGATTGTAAAGTTCTTAATAAACTTTAAATAAGTGGCGCAATGTAGGTTTTCTTTGTAATTTTGCAGCGAATTATCGAAGAGTTAGAATTAATGAGCATTTTTGGATAACTAAAACATCCGTAAATTGTCTGCATTGGAGGAGTAAATTGAATAGAAACACATCCAATGCAGGCAATTCTTATGTTATTATGTTTCGGTCCTTAGATGTGAAGACGAAGAACTATGCGACAACTAAAGATAAACAAAAGCATTACCAACCGCCAGAGTGCGGCATTGGACAAGTACTTAGTGGAAATTGGCCGTGAGGAACTCATCTCAACCGACGAGGAGGTAGAACTCGCACAGCGCATTCACCGGGGCGGCCCCGATGGACAGGCGGCTCTCGACCGGCTCACACGTGCCAACCTCCGTTTTGTTGTCAGTGTGGCAAAGCAATATCAAAACCAAGGACTTGCCCTTAACGACTTGATTGACGAAGGCAACTTGGGCTTGATTAAGGCTGCACAGAAGTTTGACGAAACTCGTGGCTTTAAGTTCATCTCTTATGCCGTGTGGTGGATTCGCCAAAGCATTCTTCAAGCCATTTCAGAGCAGAGCCGCATTGTGCGCATGCCGCTCAATCAGGTAGGTTTCCAAAGCAAACTGACTAAGGCCATTGTGAACTTTGAGCAAGAGTTTGAACGTCGTCCTTCAGTGGGCGAGTTGGCCGAATTGCTCGACACGGACGTGAGCAAGGTGCAAGAAGCTTTGGGCACGAACGGCAAGAAGGTGAGTGTGGATGCTCCTTTCGCTGAAGACGATTCAAACTGCTTGATTGACATCATGACAGACGACTCAGCCCCTGGCACCGACAACCAAATGGAGAAGGAATCGCTTTCTTCTGATTTGGACTCAGCGCTGAAGACACTTTCCGATCGCGAGCGTCAGGTGCTGAAGATGCTCTTCGGTATTGGTCGTAATGAAATGACTGCTGAAGAGGTGGCAAACTCTTTGAATCTTACGCGTGAGCGTGTACGCCAAATTAAAGAGCGTGCTTTGCGTCGCTTGCGTGAGGCCGACAACATCAAGATTTTGACCAAATATTTAGGTTAAACCAAATAGTAGCAAGAACTAATAAGTAATAAAGGCATCCGCCTCCGTTTTCATGAAGAGAACGGAGGCGAATGCTTTTTTTATCGACAATGAAAAGGGAAGTAATCAGTCAAATTAATTGGGTGTATTAACGACAATAAATCTATTAATTTGAAGTTATGACTACAATCGCGACAATAGAAACAACGCTTTTTTATAATTTTCTTATCGTAATGTTGTCTCTGTTGTCAACGGTTCTTTAGGGCAGTTTAGTGAACAGAGTTTCATTGTTTATTCCTATTTCGAGCAAGTGTCCCTCTAACCAAGAAGAAGAAAATATGCCCCACGCCAAACACGATAGAAATGATGAGCATGAGTTTGTTTTCGCTCCACCCCACGGTTTGTTGATGCCAAAAGCCGGTAAGCACACAAAGAAAACCAATGAAAACGCCGATGGCACTGAGAATGGTCTGTCCATGTCGGCGCACTGTGCCTCCGCCCGTCACGCTATGCTTAATGCCGTAGTAGGAGTAGACGTCGATGCCGATGAGCATCCACATTACCAGGCGAATCCACGTTTCAGCAGGAAGGAAGAGCATCATGGCCACGCAGAAAATGAGACCTGCTGCGGGAATCCAAGGTACGAGCGGTGTTTTAAATCCGCGGGGAGCGTTAGGTTGCGTGCGGCGCACCACAATCACGCCTAAGCACACAAGCGAGAAGGCAAACAAAGTGCCGATGCTCGTCATTTCGCCTGCCACGTTGGGAGGGACGATGCCGGCAAGAATGCCAATAATCACCATAAAAAGCAGGTTGCTTCGCGCCGGAGTGTGAAAACGCTTGTGCAGATGCGAGAAGATGGGCGGAAGAAGTCCGTCTTTGCTCATGCTATAGAACACGCGGCTTTGGCCTAGCATCATCACGAGCACTACGCTAGCGTAGCCCAACAAAATGGCCAAGATGATGCAGCGGTTAAGCCAAGGAAAGGCGGGAATTACCACCCCGTCGGCTCCCACAGGACCCATGTTAGCCACGGCGGTGGCAGCAGGCGCAATGCTTTCCGCGCCAATGTAGGCTTTGTAGTTGACCACGCCCGTCATTACAAACGAGAAGGTCATGTAGAGAATGCTGCAAATGAGCAGTGATCCCATAATGCCTATGGGCATGTTGCGTCGCGGATTTTTTGTTTCTTGGGCGGCCGTGCTCACAGCGTCGAAGCCAATGTAGGCGAAGAACACAATGGCGGCTCCGCGCAACACGCCCGACCATCCGTATTCGCCAAACACACCCGTGTTGGCAGGAATGAAGGGAGTGAGATTTTCGGTGCGGATGTATTTCAACCCGATGAAGATGAAAGCCAACACCACGGCGATTTTCAATGTCACCATGAAGTCGTTGAATTTGGAACTGCCCGCTGTTCCTCGCATCAAAATGAGCGATAGCAAAATAACCAAGGCGGTGGCAGGCACGTTGAAAATGCCTCCCTCGGCAGGGCAAGCCGTCCATTCAAGTGGTAGTCCCCAACCAATTTGGTCGAGCATGATGCAGAAATATTTGCTCCAAGAAATGGCGATGGCCACGGCCGCCACGGTGTATTCCAACACCAAGTCCCACCCAATAATCCATGCCACGAGCTCGCCCATGGTGAAGTAAGAGTAGGTATAAGCTGAGCCCGCCACGGGAATCATCGAGGCAAATTCAGCGTAGCAAAGTCCCGACAGCACGCAACACAATGCAGCTAGTGCAAAACTCAACACAATGGCGGGCCCAGTGTGTGCACCAGCCACGATGCCCGTCACCGAGAACAAGCCAGCGCCAATAATCACGCCCACGCCCAAGGCAATCAATCCCCAAGGGCCTAACACGCGTTTCAGTCCGCGTCCGCCATCGTTGTCGGCTTCGTGTAGCAAGTCTTCAGCCGTTTTCTTAACAAATAAGTCCATCATAATTTCGTCTGTTTTTGTGTGTATCGTTTTAGACGGAACGAACAATTCTATTAAATGCTTCTTTTGTCGTTCTGTCAGTCTCTATTTATTCAGCAGAGTGTCCGTGCATAAATCCTTTCACAAGATAGAAGAAGATGTGTGCAATGCCGAAAGCAATGGCAATCCAAAAGAGCGTGTGGTCGGCGTTCCATCCCTCGGTTTGTTGATGCCAAAAGGCGGTGATTACGCAAAGCACGGCCACAAACACGGCAATGCCGTTGAGAATGGTCTGCCCGTGTCGCCGAGCGTGTCCACCGCCTGCGATGCTATGTTTCACTCCGTAGAAGGAGTAGACGTCGAGGCCGATAAGCATCCAAATCACCAAGCGAATCCAAGTGTCGGCGGGCAAGAAAAGCATCATGCTCACGCAGCACACTACGCCCGCTGCTGGAATCCACGGCACAAGGGGCGTTTTAAAACTGCGGGGGGCATGAGGTTGCGTGCGTCGCACCACAATCACGCCTAAGCACACTAGGGCAAAGGCGAAGAGCGTGCCAATGCTCGTCATTTCGCCCGCCACGCTAGCAGGCACCACACCGGCTAGCAAGCCAATCACCGTCATAAACAAGGCGTTGCTTCTAGCTGGGGTGTGAAAGCGTTTGTGCAGATGTGAGAAGAGTGGGGGTAGCAAGCCGTCGCGGCTCATGCTGTAAAACACGCGGCTCTGGCCGAGCAACGTCACCAACACCACGCTGGCGTAGCCCATCAGAATGGCCAAGATGATGCCGCGGTTAAGCCAAGGAAAAGCCGGGGTGACGGTGCCGTCGGCTGCCGTTTCGCCCATGTGGGCAATCGCCGTGGCCGCGGGGGCAATGCTGTCGGCCCCGATGTAGGCGTGATAGTCCACCACACCTGTCATAACAAGCGCAAACACCATGTAGAGCACGGTGCAGATGAGTAGTGAGCCCAAGATGCCGATGGGCATGTTGTGACGTGGATTCTTCGTTTCTTGCGCCGCCGTACTGATAGCGTCGAAGCCCAAGAAGGCGAAAAACACAATGGCGGCACCGCGTAACACGCCCGACCATCCATATTCGCCAAACACTCCGGTGTTTTGCGGAATGAAGGGTGTGAGATTTTCGGAGCGGATGTATTTAAAGCCGATGAAGATAAAAAGGAAAACCACGGCTATTTTCAACACCACCAAGAAATCGTTGAATTTCGAACTGCCTTTTGTGCCTCGCATTAAAATGCACGAAAGCAACACTATGAGCAAGGTAGCGGGCAGGTTAAACACCCCACCGTCGGCTGGGCAGGCCGTCCACTCCACGGGTAAGTTCCACCCCAAGTCGCTCATCATCACGCAGAAATAGCGGCTCCAAGAAATGCTCACCGTCATGGCCGCCAGGGCATACTCCAACACCAAGTCCCACCCAATAATCCAGGCCACAAGTTCGCCCATGGTGAAGTAAGAATAGGTGTAGGCCGAGCCGGCCACGGGAATCATCGAGGCAAATTCGGCATAGCAAAGTCCAGCTAACGCGCAACACACGGCGGCTAACGCAAAGCTAAGAATAATGGCGGGCCCCGTGTGCATGC
This sequence comes from Oribacterium sp., assembly GCA_963656725.1. Lineage (GTDB taxonomy): Bacteria > Bacteroidota > Bacteroidia > Bacteroidales > Bacteroidaceae > Alloprevotella. The sequence goes on from CAVKKI010000155.1 coordinate 4,877, forward strand.
CGGCCACGATGCCTGTTACGGAAAACAAGCCAGCGCCAATAATCACCCCTACGCCCAGGGCTATCAATCCCCACGTGCCAAGCACACGCTTCAAGCCCTTTCCACTGTCGTTTCCGGCTTCAACGAGCAACTCCTCCGCTGACTTTTTTACAAATAAATCCATAAAATAAATTGCAATCTGTTTGAATTTCTTTTGCAAAGATAACAATTTGTTTTAGAATAGCCCCTTTTGTGGTGCATTAAGCGCATGCTGCCGCTTTCCATTCTGTGCTTTTATTTTCAAAATTGCCTTCTTTCCGCCTCAATGTGCAATGAAATTGCCGTTTTGCAGCAAAAACAATCGGTGCGTTTTGGCCGAAGCGTGTAAAAACGCTAACTTTGCCGCAAGTTGCATCGTATACTTATAAATATAGGTAAACCCTATGGGACGAAAATTAAGAAAATTCTGCTTTAGCATCATCCATAAAAAATATTTGTGGACCATTGTGGTATTCATCGTCATTGTGGGATTTGTAGACCCCAACAGCTTTTGGCACAAATATGAAATTCAGCAACGCAACGACGAGTTGCGTCAAGAGATTAAGCAATACAACGACCGCTACAATGCCGACACTCGCGAGCTCAACGAACTAGAAAATAGTCCGGAGGCCGTGGAGCGCGTGGCGCGTGTGAATCTCTACATGAAAACGGCCGACGAGGATGTGTATGTTATCGATAACAATAGCCCAACAAACTAGATGAAACAATTAGCCTTTTATATAGGTGGGGCAGCCCTGGTGGTGGGTGCTCTGCTTCCCTTGTTCCTTCCCGCCATTGCCCCCTACGTGTTTGCGCTGGGCGCTTTGCTTTTTGCGCCCGCCCAAATGGCCGACCGCTATGAAGGGCATAACCACATTGTTCGCCATTTGCGTCGTCAGCAAGTGGTGGGTGCCTTCACGCTCCTCCTCACTGCCGTCATGATGTTTATGGAACTGTGGCAGATAAAGCCTTTCCGTGGAGGTGAATGGAAAATCATGTTGCTCATTGCCGTGGTTTTCGAAGTCTACACCATTTTTCGCATTGATGCTGAACTGAAAAAGGATAAGAAATAAGGTCTTTCAATTTTTTCAAGAAGGGAATGTGTTGATTGTAAACATTTCCTCGCATTTCTTCTTAAAACTCGAAAGCATTCTTTTGCTTGTGAAAAGTGCAAGCAAAAGAATGCTTTTTTGTGTCTTTCGTAAGGAGGCTTCCCTCAGTGCTTACTTTCTTAAGTAAGTGATCAAAAATATTTTGATATAAGTAGATATTCAAAATTATTTTCAAGTAACGAATGGAACAATAACCAATGCGGGCTGAAAGCCCAATGTATGCAC
>CAVKKI010000156.1:0-6146 GCA_963656725.1 Oribacterium sp.
AGCGTGCTTTTCTACTCAACTGTAACCCAGGGCGCCGCTTCGCTTGCCCTGGGCTAGATGCATGCATTGGGCTTTCAGCCCGCCCTTATTAAGATTAAGTAGGTAGGTATGTTGTCCCTATTGTCGTTAATATTAAAATAATTTTGATTGGTTACTTACCTACTTAAACGACAACAAGAGACAACGCTTTGCTCCTGATGGGAGAGCATTGTCTCTTGTTGTCTCTATTGTCGTTTTTAATAACTTAGGGCCATGAAGAAGGATATGTGTTGCATCTTTCTTCTAGCGTTCCTTCTAGCGTTCCTTTTAGCGCCGACGCGGGCCGCGCCGCCCCCACTGACTAATTAGTAGGCGCCAAATTTTGCTTTCGGGGCGGGGGCGGTGAAGTAGTAGTTACGGTCGTTTGAAGTGTTGAGCCAGTTAATTTTCTTCACCCCATAGAATGCGAGGCCCGAAGGAAACATCTGCTCAAAGTCGGTCACACCACCCTGCAGGGCGAGGCTACCCGTTTGCGGAGCAAAATTCCAAGCCTTGTTGTAGGCCAAGGGGGCACCTTGTGCCGAGTCGTCCACTTCACAGTTCACGTTAATCAGCGGATTTTGCGTAAACGAGGTGAAAAGCGGGTTTTTGTCGCCAGCTGTCAAGCTACGAATGTCTTGGTCGAAGAGCATAATGAGGTCGGCACCCTCGCTCATTTGCTCCACACCGGTGGCGGTTGAGGCGTAGTAGTAGTTAGGTGTAAGTCGGCTCTGCTCCACAAGGCAACCATCTTTTTTCGGTTGCTTCATGCCGTAGCGGCAGTCGTAAACGAGGTTGTTAACCAAAGTGGGATAGATGGATTTTTCGAGCCAAATAGAACCTCCCTTTTTGTTTTTGCTGCGTCGCCATCCACAGTTCACCATTGTGTTGTTATACACGGTCATCTCCGTGAGCGGATGCGTTTCGTCGTTGCCGCTATTCGAGAGCTTGAAGGCATTGGTGCATGCGTTGTAAATGAGGTTGTAGGCCACGTCGAGTCGGCAGCCGCTCTTCACGTTGATGCAGTCGCCGCCGTCAGAGGCATTGCCGTTGTCGGCAAACACAGAGTGAGAAATAATGCCGTTGCCACCGGTGAAATACACTTGGTCGTTGTAGTTGTCGTGAAGATAACAGTGGTCCATCACAAACTTTCCGTTTACGTTGCAGAAGTGGAAGACCGGCATGCCCCCATCGATGGTGGTTTTAAACAATTGATTTTGGAAAGAGAACGACGACTCCGTGGGGGTGGCTCCGCCATAGGCCAATTCCGTGTGGGTGAGCACCACCTCCTCCGAGTTGTAGCCGCAGATGATGCCTCCCCAATCGTTGGGTTTCTTTGTGTCGGAGGTGAACACTACGGGTTGTTCTTCTGTGCCCATGCAGTAGAGGTTGCCCAACACCACGAGTTCTACGGGCACTTTGCTCTGCGAACTGCACGTCACCGTAACGCCTGGCTCAATGTAGAGCGAAGTGCCTTGCGGAATTTCAACCGATTCGCTGAGCAAGGTGTCTTTCGTCCACACCAGCGACCCAATGGGGTATTCGGCCAGTTGAGTGGTCACCACGTCTTTGCTGCCCGTGTTGGTGCTGTCGGTGGTGGTGCGGTTATAGTCGTAGGGGTTGATGTTGTCGTTTTCGCACGAGGTGGTGGCTCCCAAAGTCGTTGCGAGGGCCAGGATGGCGGCCGCTATGTAATGCGTTTTCATTTTTCTTTTTGTTCTATGAGGTATGAGGGGTTGAATGAGAATTTATAAACTGTAGCGCACACCCAGCAAGAAGGTGCGTCCGTAGCGATAGGTAGCCACCACGGTGCGGTCGGTGCGTTGTCCGCTGTAGCCAAGGTTCGATTCGTTCACCGTTTTCAAGTAGCGCTCACGCTTAGCGTCGGTCAAGTTGTTGGCTTTAAGAAAAACCGAGAGACCACAAGTGAAGCGCTTTTCAGCACTGAGGTCGAGCGAAAACTGGGCGCGGTCCCATTGGTCGGCATCTTTATAAGGCGACACCAAGGCCAATCGGTTGCCCGTGAACGAGGCCGCCAGCTGAGCGTTCCATCCGTGATTGGCGTCGCGATAGAGCAGCGATGCGTTGGCCGTGTGGGGCGCTTGGTTCACAAGCGGACGCGTTTGGTTCACATATTTCGGTTCGGCTCCGCCCAAGTCATACTGCCGTTTGGTGGTGGTGATGCTCGAGTGGGTGTAGGTGTAGTTGGCCTTCACACCGAAGTGGCGAATGTATTTCACCACATCAATTTCAATACCGTAGTTGGTGGCGTTGCCTAAGTTTTGAGGCTTGTAGTAGGCATCGGTGCCACTACCAATTTTGCCATCGGGTGCGGTAAACACCTGCTCAATGGGGTCTTGCAAATACTTATAGAACAAGCCCACCAACACCTGCTCGTTGGCCGAGGGAAACCATTCCCAGCGCAAGTCGACATTGTCGATGCGGGCCCGCTTCAGTTCGGGGTTGCCACACTCCATGTAGTCGTCGCCCATAATTTTGTAAGGCACAATTTCGTAGAAGCCCGGGCGGTTAATTGAGCGGTAGTAGCTCAAGCGCACATTCATGTTGCGTGTGGCCTTCCACTTCACTGAGAGCGAGGGCAGATAGTCCCAGTAGCTCTGTTCGCCCACTTGCCCCATGCCCTTAAATTGGGTGAGCATGGTGTAGATTTGGTTGGTGTGTTCCGCACGCAGTCCGCCCACCACTTCGCCCCAATGCGCGCTCAAAGTGGCCATGGCGTAAACACCGCCAATGTGCTCTTTCGAGTTGTAGTTGAGCTGCGAAGCCTGTGAGTAGGGAGTGGAGCAATTCCATGCAATTTCGCTGAATTGGTCAAAACCATTTCCATCGAGTTTTTGCGAAATGTCTGAGGGCGAGAATTGGTAAGAGTAGTAGCGGTTTTCGCGCTCCTTGCGGCGATATTGCGCACCAGCCTTCCACGTGGCATCGAGATGCGTGAAGTGAGTGGCATAAGCTGCATTGATGGCTCCAGCCCAATCCTTGTCGGTGTTGTGCTGAAAGCGTCGCTCCATGCTTTTGGGCGAGGTTTTCACAATGGCGTTATTCTCAACCGTGTTGCTTAGGGTGAGATAGGTGCGGTCGGGGTCCTCTTCAGTGGCGCGCGAGAAAATGCCCGACCAATCCACCGTGAAATCGTCGGTGAAGTGGTGCGTGCCTTTCAAGTTAGTGGCAAACACCGTTTGCGTTTGCGCTAACGAGCGAGTTTCGTCTTCTTGCGTGTAGTTGCCTTTTTCAGCGTCGTAGCCATACTCTGTGCCCACGGTTTGGTTGTAGCGCACGCCGCGTTGCAACTGGTTGATGTAGAGGTTATACCACTCTAGCTTGTGATGGTTGAGCGTGAAGTCTACCTTGGCGTGAGCGCCCGCATTGAGGTCGTGAATAGAGTAAGTGCGCCTTTGCTGTTTGGTGATGTACATGGCCTGTTCACCGTGAGCCATCATCACTGAGTTGTAGGTGCGGTCGGTGCCGCGGAAGGTGTTTTGCACACTTCCCGCCACAATCACGCCGAGGCGTCCATCGAGAAAGCGGTTGCCCACAGAGAGGCCGCCCACGAAGTTGGGAGCGGGCGCAGAAGTTTGCTTAATCTGCGTGGGTCCGTTGTGGAAGTCGGCCGATGAGGCCTTATAGTCGGCCCCGCTAGCTTCGTAGGGAGCGCGTGTGGTGTAGTCGCCGCGGTTGGCCGAAAGGTAGTTGTTGCTGCCCCAGAAAAAGTCGGTCATGCCCACAGCCGCATTGGCTTGAAGCTGAAATTTAGAGGGGGCATCTTTCATCACCATATTCACCACACCGCCGGTGGCATCGCCCTCCATGTCGGGTGTGAGCGATTTCGACACCACGAGGCGATCCATGAGGTCGGAGGGGAAAATGTTGAGCGGAACGTAGCGGTTTTTGTCGTCGGGACTCGGAATTTTCGTGCCGTTCACCAGCGTGTAGTTGTAGCGCTTGTCCATGCCGCGAAGAATGGCATACGAAGCCTCGCCCGAGGCATCGCGCTCCATCGTTACGCCCGACACTCGTTGCAACACATTGGCCACGTTCACATCGGGCGAGAGCAGAATGCTTTGCGCGCTCATCACGTTCATCACCTGCGCCGCATTGCGCACGGTGGCAATGGCTCCCAACTCTGTGCGCTGGTTGCGATGGGCGCTAACCACGGCTTCGCCCAACGCGGTGCTGGCCTCTTCTAAAGCCACATCGATGGGCTGCGTGGCCGAGAGGTTCACCTCAAGTTCTTGCGAGGAGTAGGCCAAGTAACTGAACACTAGGGTGATGTGCCCTTGCTCGGGCAGTCCCTTAAGAGAGAATGAGCCATCGAGCCCCGAAGTGGTCACAGTGGTGCCACCCTTCACCCGAATGGTGGAACCAATGAGCGGTTCGCCCGTAGCTTTGTCGCGAACCACGCCCTCGAGGTCGCGTGCGGTGGCTGTGGCCGACAGAGCAAACAACAGGGCTGAGGCTAAGAGTGTGTTTTTCCTCATTTTTTCTTCTTGTCTATAGTGTGAATGATGTGTCCGTCTTTATTAATGAAGTAAAGGTGCATTTCGCTCTTTGTGAACGACAACACAGAGTAGCCATCGTCGGCGCTGCAAAACACCGTGCCATCAATGGGCTTCACGTTGCGGGCTAGCGAGGCCGAGGAGTTTACCACATAATCGATGTTGTCGCCCTGCTGGCGAATGTGCTGAAAGTTGTGAATGTGGCCACAAGCGTAAAGGCTCACGTTGTGATAGCGGCGCAGAATGGGCAGCACGCGGCGCTGCATGTCGAGGCGCTCGTCGGCGCTTTTGCCCGTGTCGGCAAAAATGGGGTGATGACCCACCACCACCACCCAATCTTCTTTAGCGGCCTTGAGGGTGGCATCGAGCCACGAAAGCTGTGCTTCCATGTTTTGCTTCACGGCGTCGGGATAGGTGAGAGAGTCGGTGCGATATTTGTCGATGAGCGGTGTGGTGTCGAGCCACACAATGCGCACGGTTGTGCCTTTCTTCGAGAAGGTGCGGGTGTAGTAGCGCGAGGACATCATCCAGCGGCGGCTCACTTTGGCGTAGTCAATCACCGCTTGCGTGTTGCCACGATATTCGTGATTGCCACACACGGGGAACCAATCAATCATGAGGTCGGGGTGAGAGTAGATGCGCTCGTAGTTGGTGGTCCAAAGAGGGTCGGCGGTTGAGGTCACGCCATTGAAGTGGTGAATGTCGCCCACGGCAAGCACACACTCGGGGTCGACTGTGCCAGCCATCCATCCCATTAGCTCAGCAATAGGCTTTTGGTCGTAGTAGCCATTGCGTCCCAGGTCGTTGGCCATATACATGGTGAGGTCGGCTTTCATTTGTTGCCATTCGGGCAGAGCCTTCATCTCTTGGCTCACAGCTGCAGAGGCCACGGCATCGGGGGTGATGGTGGCCAGCGTTGCTTGTGAAAAAACTTTGGGTGAGGCGAAACTAAAGGCAAGGGTGAGGGCAAGCATCGCTCGTTGGCTTTGTCTTGTCCAATTCTTCTTATAGTTCATTGATAGTTTATAGTGTGTTGGTGTAATCTTTTTAGCGTTTAGTTTTCGGGTGCAAAAGTAGCCAACGGTCGTTACAAAGCAATGAAGGTTTTGTAAAGAAGGGGTAAACATCGAGACTATTAAGCAGACAAGAACCGTAGCCAATCTTGCGAAACATTATAAGTACGCTTTGAAAATCAAATCATTGATAATCAATAATTCATTTTTAAACACACCGCACCTTCATTCAGCTCTTTCAATTAAGAGCGGGCTGAAAGAGCCGTACACCTTTAATGCTTCCGATTAGCTCATTATGTCGTTTCATCTTCTTCGTTTATTTTCCCTTTGAATAAGGTTTCCTGTTTTGCTTAAACGCTGAATGTGATGGGCGTGCACCAACTGAAAGCAGTGTGTGCACCAACTGAAGGTAGCACGGCCTTCAGTTGGTGCACGCACGAACACCAATTGGTGCACACCAACCAGACTTGCGGTTTATAGCCTTTTTAAATGGTTATTCCACACTTCTCTGAACTGAGAATTATCTTTAGGGTGATTCAATAAATTAAGGGTGGTTCTATAAATTAGCTTTGTCAGATTTCGGTGCTATTTTTCGTCC
>CAVKKI010000157.1:0-6017 GCA_963656725.1 Oribacterium sp.
TTTGAGCGGATCGGGCAAGAGCAGCCTAGCTTTCGACACACTCTATGCCGAAGGTCAACGCCGCTACATTGAAACGTTTTCGGCCTACGCCCGCAATTTCCTCGATAACCTAGAACGTCCCGACGTGGACAAAATAACGGGCCTTAGTCCCGTCATCAGCATTGAGCAGAAAACCACAAGCAAAAATCCACGCTCCACTGTGGGCACGGTAACGGAGATTTACGATTTCTTACGCTTGCTTTACGCTCGAGCCGGTGAGGCCTACTCTTACCTATCGGGCGAGAGAATGATAAAATATACGGAAGAGAAAATCGTGGAAATGATTCTATCGGCCTACGAGGGTAAAAAAGTCTACCTTCTCGCCCCCCTCATTCGCAACCGAAAGGGACATTATAAAGAACTCTTCGAACAAGTGCGCCGACGTGGCTTTCTCACCGTGCGCATCGACGGGAAGTTGACAGAGATAAGTCCCGGCATGCGCTTAGACCGCTATAAAAATCACGACATCGAGGTGGTGGTTGATAAACTGGCGGTGAAGGCGAAAGATGCGGAACGACTGCATAAAAGTGTGGCCGAAACCTTGGTGCAAGGCCGCGGACTGATGATGGTGGTGGACGCTGCCACCGATGAGCCCCGCTTCTTCTCAAAACAATTAATGGACCCCGTGTCGGGCATTTCCTATCGCGAACCCGCACCCCACAACTTCTCGTTCAACTCCGCCCAAGGAGCGTGCCCCAAATGCAAGGGGTTGGGATTTGTGAGCGTGATGGATCACGAAAAAGTAGTGCCTAACGATAAACTCTCTATTCGTGAGGGCGGTTTGGCGCCTTTGGGAAAATATCGCAACGCTCTGATTTTTTGGGAATTGGAAGCCGTTCTTCTTAATTACGACTGCGACCTGAAAACGCCCATTCGCGACATTCCCGAAGATGCGATGGACGAAATTTTTAATGGATGCGCCGACCGCTTGCGCATTCCAGCCAAAATTGCACACACCACCGACGACTATTATGTGGAGTTCGACGGCCTGGTGAAATACATTCAGCAAATGGCCGATGCCGAAATGTCGGCCGCCTCGCAGCGTTGGGCGGAGCAGTTTTCGAAAACGGCTTGCTGTCCCGAATGTGGCGGCGCTCGACTCAACAAAGAGGCGCTTGCTTATCGTTTTGCAGGGAAAAGCATTGCCGAACTCAGCGCAATGGACATCTCCGAACTTTACGACTTCTTGCTTCATGTGGAAGCCGACCTCGGCACCAAGCAACGCGCCATTGCTCACGAAATATTGAAAGAGTTGCTCTCTCGCCTCAAGTTCTTGCTCGATGTGGGGCTTGACTACCTCTCGCTCTCTCGCTCCTCGATGACGCTTTCGGGTGGCGAGAGTCAGCGCATTCGTTTAGCCACCCAAATCGGTTCACAGCTTGTGAATGTGCTCTACATTCTCGACGAGCCGAGCATTGGGCTGCATCAGCGTGACAACGTGCGCCTTATTCACTCGCTCAAGGAGTTGCGCGATTTGGGCAACACCGTGGTAGTGGTGGAGCACGACAAAGACATGATGCTGGCCGCCGACTACATTGTGGACATGGGCCCCAAGGCGGGACGCTTAGGCGGCGAGGTGGTGTTTCAAGGCACACCGGTCGAAATGTTGAGCAAGCCAACGCTCACTTCGCAATATCTCAACGGCTCACGTGCTATTGAGGTGCCCCAAAAGCGCCGCAAGGGCAACGGTAAGAAACTGAAATTGGTGGGGGCTAAGGGAAATAACTTAAAGAACGTGACCGCCACCTTCCCCCTCGGCACGTTGACGGTGGTGACGGGCGTGTCGGGCAGCGGCAAGAGCACGCTGATTAACGACACCCTGCTGCCCATTCTCTCACAGCACTTCTATCGCTCGCTTCGTGAACCTCTGGCCTACGACCGCGTGGAAGGTTTGGAAAATCTCGACAAAGTGGTGGCCGTAGACCAAAGTCCGTTGGGCCGCACACCGCGTTCCAATCCCGCCACCTACACGGGCGTGTTTTCCGACATCCGTTCACTCTTCGTTAATCTGCCCGAAGCAAAAATTCGCGGCTACAAGCCAGGACGCTTCAGCTTTAACGTGAAAGGCGGACGCTGCGAAACGTGTAAGGGAAACGGTTATAAGACGATTGAAATGAACTTTCTGCCCGACGTGCTCGTTCCTTGCGAGGCTTGTCAGGGCAAGCGCTACAACCACGAAACGCTTGAGGTGCGCTTTAAGGGAAAGAGCATTGCCGACGTGCTCGACATGACCATCAACCAGGCGGTGGAGTTCTTTGAAAACGTGCCTCACATTTTGCACAAGATAAAAGTGTTGCAAGAGGTGGGCTTGGGCTACATCAAGTTGGGTCAAAGTTCTACCACACTCTCGGGCGGCGAAAGTCAACGTGTGAAACTCGCCACCGAACTCTCTAAGCGTGACACGGGCAACACCTTATATATATTAGACGAACCCACCACGGGACTTCACTTTGAGGACATCCGCGTGTTGATGGACGTGTTGCAGCGCTTAGTGGAGCGTGGCAACACGGTGGTGGTTATTGAGCACAACCTCGATGTAATCAAAGTGGCCGACTGCCTCATCGACATGGGCCCCGAGGGCGGCCGCGGCGGTGGCCAATTGCTTTTCGAGGGCACGCCCGAGCAAATGGTAAAAGCCGAAAAGGGCTACACTTGGAAATTTTTGAAGGACGAGCTCAAGTGATAGAGTGTTTTTGAAATTTGTCTTACTTATAAAAGAAATAATTAGGTAAGCCATGGGCGGCAATGTGTGTGCATTGCCTCTCATGGCTTACCACTTGTTTAATAGTTTCTCAAGGTCAATTTTAAGAAATTCCTCTAACGGGAAGGAGTCGGAGCCTACGACGATGGCGTGCTCGGGCTGAAATTTCTCTTTAAACACTTGTAGGCCCGTGTTCATCACTCGACGCCCGCTCTTCACCTCAATGGCGGTGAGCGTGCCGTAGTAGTCAACGATGAAGTCCACCTCCTCGTTGCGCTCTCGCCAGTAGTACACTTTGTAGCCTAGCTCGTCGGCCAAGGTGAGCAGGTAGCTACCCACAGCGCTCTCCACCCAACGCCCCCACACTTTTGGGTTGGTGCATGCTTGCTCGTAGGTGATGTTCGACAGTGCCGAAAGAAGCGCCGTGTTATACACCATAAGTTTCGGCACGGAATTATATTTGCGGGCTTGGTCGTTGGCATACTTTTGCATGCCCTTCAGCAGCCTTGTTTCGTCGAGTGTGTGAAGATAGTTGGCCAGCGTGGTCACGTTTCCAGCATCTTGCATCTGTCCTAAAATCTTGTTGAGCGACATCTCCTCGCCCGAATAAGTGCAGCCAAGAAAGAAAAGCTGCTGCATGAGGGCGGGCTTATAGATGGTTTTAGTCATGAGAATGTCTTGTGTGATGGCTGGGGCAATGATGCTGTCTTTGATGTAGCTTCGCCATCGCTTCTCGTCGTTGACGTAAAGCGCACTGCCAGGGTATCCGCCAAAATAGACGTATTGATTTAGCTCTAAGCCAAAAGCTTCGTGCATCTCAGCAAAAGTCCAGTGCGACATTCTGATGAGTTCGAAGCGGCCCGCCAACGATTCCGTGAGGCCGTCTTTCAGCAACAAGCGCGATGAGCCTAACAACACCACCTTTAGGTTAAGGTCGTGAAAGGTGTCGGCGTCCCATTCCTTCTTGATGCTCTCGCTCCAATTGTCTATTTTGTGTACCTCATCAATCACCAATAGAAATTCGGGAAGCTTGCCGAATGCCTTTCTAGCGCGAGCCGTTTCCCACACCTCGTTAATCCATTGCTGATTTTGCGGTTCAACTCCATCGGCCGTAACGAAAAGGTGGGGCAGGTTGGTGTGTTGAAGCACTTGTTTCACCATGGTGGATTTTCCCACTTGTCGCGGTCCGGATATCACTTGAATAAATCGCCTCGGTTCGGCAATTCTTTCCATCAGTGTGTTGAATTCCTTTTTTTTGAACATAATTGAGGGTGGCTAAGGGTCAATAATTCGAATGCGAAGTTATACAAAATTCTCAAAAGTAGCTTACAAAATTCTCAATTCTTTCTTACAAAATTCTCAAAAGTGGCTTACAAAATTCTCAATTCTCCTCTACAAAATTCTCAATTCTATTATTTAAAACATTGAAAACTAGATAAAAACGTAAATTAGGCGCAACCGTAAGTTCTATGTTCGAATTAAAGGAAGACGAAACTCATGGAGTATGTCTTGAACTTGCCACAAAAATATGCGGAGAGGGGAGTGAGAAGCTGAGAGATGCTGCTATGAAAATGCAATAAATGCTTAAAGAAAAGTGAAATCTCAAAAGTTTTGGCTAACTTCGCAGCCAAACTATTTCTACCTCAAAAAATAAAACCTTGTTTCGCTGCGTGAAAAGCACCGCTAGCTGGGCAGCGAGGCCATTAATCAATTAAAAAATCTATGTTCGAAGGACAACCGAAAGGGCTCTACACGCTTGCCCTTGCCAACACGGGCGAACGCTTTGGCTACTACACCATGCTTGCCGTGTTTGTGCTTTTCCTGAAAGCCAACTTCGGCTGGACGGACGGCAATGCAGGACTCGTTTACTCCTGCTTCCTTGCCTTAGTTTATCTTTTGCCCTTGTTTGGCGGCATGATTGCCGACAAAATTGGCTATAATCGTTGCGTCACCGTGGGCATCGTGGTGATGTTTCTTGGCTACGCGTTGCTATCCATCCCCGCTGGCGCTGGCACGCTGGCTGCAGCCTTGATGTTTGGCTCGCTCATCATGATTAGTGTGGGCACGAGCTTGTTTAAAGGCAACTTACAGGTGATGGTGGGCGACCTCTATAATTCGCCAGCCATGCAAAGTAAACGCGACTCGGCTTTCTCCATCTTCTACATGGCCATCAACATTGGTGCGCTTTTCGCCCCCACGGCCGCTGTGAAGATTATGGAGTATGCACAAACTCACTACGGCGTGAGCGAGGCCGACTCCTACCACTTCGCCTTCGGTGTGGCTTGTGTGTCGCTCATTGTGTCGATTGCCATTTATCTTGGTTTTAAAAATAGCTACAAACAAGTGCTTTGCGCACCGCAGCCCAAAGCCGCTGCCACTGAGGAGAAGCCTGCTGAGCCCGAACTGAGCAAGAGCGAAACGAAAGATCGCGTGGTGGCGCTTTGCCTAGTGTTTGCTGTGGTTATCTTCTTCTGGATGGCTTTCCATCAAAACGGTTTAACGCTTACTTACTTTGCTGAGCAGTTCACACAAACCCATTCCACGGGCATTCAAAGCATGCTTTTCGATGTGCGCAACTTGTTGCTCGTCATCGTTATAGTGTATGCCTTGTTCTCTTTGTTCCAAGGCAAATCGGCTAAAGCCAAGGGCATTTCGGCCGTCGTTATTTTGGCTTGCTTGGCAGGCTTAGGCTATCAATATGCCACGCTCGACCCCGCTGGCGTAGAGGTGAAAGCCCCCATCTTCCAGCAATTTAACCCCTGCTTCGTCGTAGGTCTTACTCCCGTAAGCATGGCCTTGTTCGGCTGGTTGGCTAGCAAGGGCAAAGAGCCCTCGGCACCCCGCAAAATTGGTTTGGGCATGTTGGTGGCCGGCATTGGTTACGTGGTGATGATTTTGGCTTCTATGGGCATTAGTTGGGAAGACAAGAATGTGGCTTCGGCCAACTGGCTCATCCTCACCTACCTCATTCTCACCTTTGGCGAGTTGCTGCTTTCGCCCATGGGCATTTCATTTGTGTCGAAAGTGGCTCCCCCGAAACTCAAAGGCACCATGATGGGTGGCTGGTTTGTGGCCACGGCAGCGGGCAACATGCTTGTGTCTATCCCCGGTCTGCTTTGGGGCAACGTGCCCTTAGTGGCTGTGTGGGGCGTGCTCGTAGGCCTCTGCTTGCTTTCGTTCCTCTTCATCTTTAGCGTAATGAAGAAGCTCGAGAAGGTTTGCTAATTTAAACAAAGGGGCTTTCTGTCCTCAAAGTTATTTATATTCTTAAAACAAT
>CAVKKI010000158.1:0-6014 GCA_963656725.1 Oribacterium sp.
GCAAATTACATTTCAGAATAGTAGAATACTAAAATCAGAATTTTTAGAACCACCCATAATTTAGCTAAGTTTGGGCAATGCCTCTCGTGTAGTAAAGAGAACGCATTGCCCAAATGGTGTGTTAGAAGAAGATGCCCTCGTTGATGAGTCGGCGGGTGGCGTCGGGGTCGCCGTTGGGGCAGATGAACAATACGTTGCCTTGTTGCGCCACGATGTAGCCGTCGAGGCCGGCTATAACGGCTTTCAGATTGCCAGGTAGACTCACTACGCAGTTTTGTGTGCCTTGCAGCAAGATGCGTGCGTTGCCGCATAGAGCATTGCCGTCGGCGTCGGTGCGGCTCACCTCACGTAGTTCGCTCCAGCAACCCACGTCGGCCCAGCCGAAATGGCATTGCTGCACCACTACGTTATCGCAGTGTTCCAACACCAAAAGGTCGATGCTTCGCGGCATGTTTTCGGGAATGCAAGAGCGCACGTAGTTTACCTCCTCGGCAATGGTCACCATTTGTTGCGCCACCTTCTCTACGGGTTGGTCGGGACGGTTGGCCATTTCAGACAGGTGCTTGCCTAGGGTTTCGCCTTTCCAAAGGAAGATGCCGGTGTTCCAAAGAAATTCGCCACTGTTGAGAAACATGCGGGCGTAGTCGATTTCGGGTTTTTCGCTGAACGACTGTACGGCGTAGATGGGACTCTCTTTTTCTAACTTATCGCCCATTTGAATGTAGCCGTAGGCCGTGTTGGGCTGGGTGGGTGTTACGCCAATGGCTAGAAACACGGGGTGGGTGGCTACGTAGTTGAGGCCTTGGGTGATTTGCTCTTCAAACAGACTTTCGTTTTGAATAAGTTGGTCGGCTGGGGTGACAACCACATTGGCTTCAGCGTCGGCCAACACGGCGTGCCAAGTACCCCAAATGGCGGCTGGCGCAGTGTTAAGCTGCACGGGTTCGGGCAGAATGTTGGCCTTGGGCACACTGGGCAATTGCGCTTCTACGATCGGCACGTAATCTTCAAAAGTGGAGATGAAAATGTGGTCGGTGGGTATGAAATGGGCGAAGCGGTCGAAGGTTTGTTGCAGCAGGGTGCGGCCCGTGCCAAAGAAGTCGATGAATTGTTTGGGCAATTCTTTTTGGCTAGCAGGCCAAAGTCTGCGTCCCACGCCGCCGGCAAGGATGATGCAGTAGTTCTTATTGGGAGTTTCCATTTGGGTTGAAATTTAGGTTAGGCGGGTGGCGTTAAGCCACTCTCTTCAAGGTGATTAGGTGCAACAAATGCACCAAAGTGGTTTTAATTCGTTGCTAATTTAACGAAAAGTTGGCTACTGATAGTGTGTTCGTCTCTATAAAAAAGCCTAACTAGCCAAAAAAAGCGCTCTCTCGGACAAGAAATGGGGCGGAAGAAGCACGTGCTTTGCGCTGGCTTCCTCCGCCCCTTATCATAAGGTATTGTTTATTCGTTGGGCTTGTTTCTGTCGCCTCCTCTGCGTCGACGTTGGTTATAGTTGCGTCGGTGCGTGTTTTTGCTCTTGGCTGGTTTTTCGCCTTCGCCTTGAGTGGGGCGCTTGGTTTGCTTTTCGACTGTGGGTTTGCCTTGTGGCTGTGAGCCTTCGGTTTTGGGCTTGCCCTCACTGCTCTTTTTGCGGCGGCCGCGGCGACGACTGCGCTTTCTATTAGGTTGAGGCTGAACTTCGTTTCCGAGATTGGCATTGTCTAGGTCGGCATTGTCGAAGGGCTCTTCATCGTCGGCTTCTTCGGCTGAGGCAAACTCTTCTTCTTCGCCTTCTTCTTTGTCGGTTAAGACTTCTGCTTCCGATTCTTCTTCGGCTTCAGAAACTTCTTCTTCGATAACGTTTACTGCATCAGACTCCTCTTCTTCAGTTGCAACTTCAGTTTCTTTTGAATCTACCGCAGTCTCTGATGCTTCTTTGCTATCTTCCTCCACTTCCGTTTCGCTTGCTGCGTCTTCAGCAGAGAATGGTTCTGCTTCTTCTTCTAGCGGAGCGATGTCTTTCGCAATGATGAGGTCTTCTTCTTCGGGGGCGGCAACGAGGGGAGTTTCGGGCAGTAGTTCTTCTTCTTGGTCGAGAAGGGGCAGATTGGTGGCTTCGATGCTCTCTTCCACATCGTTATCCACCAACGAGTCGGCTATCTCGGTGGCGAGTTGCTCGGCCACTTCAGCGGTAAGTTCTTGACTGTCGGCCTCCATAAGGGCTTGTTCCACTTCGTGCTCTTGCTCCGTTTCGTGGCAAGCGGCCTTCTGCTCTTCGCTTAGCGGTTGCTCGATGGGGGTGGCTGACTGAGGCTGAATTCTTTTTTCCTTCTGCTTCTTCTCTTCCACGACAGCCTTGGGCTCTTTGGGAGTTGTAGCAGCAGAATCCTCTGATTTGTCGTTGCGCTTTTCAACTTTTTCACTCTGCTTTTCGGCATTAGCTTGAGCCTCTTTCTCCTTGCGTTTGCGTTCCGCTTTGGCACGTTGACGCTCTACTTCGGCTAGGCGTTCGGCTTCGCGCTTCTCAGCCTTCTCTTCCGCGGTAGTGATGCCTTTGGTAGCTCCCTTTACGGCATCGCCCATGGTTTTGGCACCTCGATTGCGCTGATGCTTCTTGCGTAGCTTCTCGTCGGCCTCACGCAATTCGTCGGCTTGGGGAGGCTCGGGCAAACCTTTCTCTTCGCAGAAGGCCAGGGTGAGTTCTTCGGGTTCGGGAAGGGTGTCGATCACGTCGAATGTGGCTTTCTCATCATAGGCTGCGTCGTAGGCTGCGTCGGAAGCCGACTTTTGACTCTTCGTTTCGAGTACAGGAGCCGATTTCGCTTGTTTCTTGTTGCGTCCTACGCCAGCTTCTATCTCATCGATTTTGGGCAGAGCAAACGACTCTTCGGCCTCCATGGCCGTGCGCTTTTCCTTGGCTCGGAAAATGTTGTCGTAGGTCTTGGGCTCGCAACGCATGCGGGTGAGCGCTTCTTTCGAGGCTTCTTGCTGACTTTCTTTTTTAGAACGTCCGTCGCCACGAGAAATGATGATGCCTTCAATGGTCACCACGGTGTGGAAACCTTTCTCGCCGCTGCCGTCTTTAAAGTTGATGTTGATGCGGTTTTTTTGGCTCCATTCCAAGAGTTTGCTCTTGAAGTTTACTTCCTTTTGCGCCACGTTGTCGAGGTCGACGTAATGGCCTACAATGCGGTTGGTGATAAACCAATGGCAGTGTTTGTAACCGCGGTCTAAATAGATGGCTCCCATCAAGGCTTCGAAGGCGTTGCCACCAATGTTGGTGTGGCTCATGCGGGTGCCTTGGGCGGCTAGAATGAGTTTTTCAAGTCCCATTTCCTCGGCAAGGCGATTGAGTGCTTCGCGTTGCACGATTTTCGAACGGGTGGAGGTGAGGAAGCCTTCGCGCTTGTGGCTGAAGTGGCGAAACAGGATGTCGCTCACCACGGCTTCGAGCACGGCGTCGCCCAAGTATTCCAGTCGCTCGTTGTTGAGCGGACGGGTGGGGGCGTCGTTGTTGTTGCGGCCTCGGCGGTCGTTGCGTCGTGAGGCAGCTCCTCGGCGGTCTTTCCCATTCGCCTTTGCGTTACCGCCTTTCCCGTTGTTGGATTTTCCCTCGGCTGTGGGGCGTTGGGCGTTGAGCGATTTATGGGAGAAGGCCACGCGATAGATCTCGAGGTCGTGGGGGTAGAACCCGAGTATATCGTAGAGAGCCGAAAGAAACTCTTTGTTCTTGCGGAACGGAAGTTTCATCCGGTCTAATAAGTTCATAATCATATATCCAGAATATAAAAAGTCTGTGTGTGTTTAGGTTGGGGCGAACTTGTCTATGCCCCTTCAATCAAGATATGCAAATGTGTAAATGTGTAAGCCAAGGGGTAATAATAAAAGGGCATTACAAGAAGGGCATTACACATCTACACATAGTTTAGACAAAGGGGGAGGGTGGCAGTTTCGCAACGCCATCCCACCCCCTTTGTTAGCAATTGGTGGACTTAGTCCTCATATTTCTTCATGATGCAGCAAGCGTTGTGTCCGCCAAAGCCGAAGGTGTTGCTCAAGGCAGCACGCACGGTGCGCTGTTGTGCTTTGTTGAAGGTGAAGTTGAGGTTGTAGTCGATGTTTTCGTCGCGGTCGTCGTCCTCGTGGTTGATGGTGGGAGGCACGATATCGTTCTTTACTGAGAGGCAGCAGATAAGGGCTTCTACTGCACCGGCAGCGCCGAGAAGGTGACCCGTCATGCTCTTGGTAGATGAGATGTTGAGTTTGTAGGCGTGTTCACCAAAGAGTTTGGTAATGGCCTTTACCTCAGAAATGTCGCCCACAGGGGTAGAGGTGCCGTGCACGTTGATGTAGTCGATGTCTTCGGGCTTCATTTCGGCATCTTCAAGGGCGGCCTTCATCACGAGGTTAGCACCGAGACCTTCGGGGTGAGAGGCGGTGATGTGGTGAGCGTCGGCCGACATGCCCACGCCAGCTACTTCGCAATAGATTTTTGCGCCACGGGCTTTAGCGTGCTCCAACTCCTCAAGGATGAGGATGCCCGCACCTTCGCCCATGATGAAACCGTCGCGGCTAGCGCTGAAGGGACGAGAGGCGTGAGTGGGGTCGTCGTTGCGTGTGGAAAGGGCGTGCATGGCGTTGAAACCGCCCACACCGCAGGGCCAAATGGCGGCTTCTGCACCACCGGTTACGATGGCGTCGGCCTTACCCAAACGAATGAGGTTGAAGGCATCGGCCAAGGCGTTGGTTGATGAGGCGCAAGCCGAGGTGGTAGTGTAGTTGGGGCCGTGGAAGCCGTATTGGATGGAGATTTGTCCGGCAGCGATGTCGGCAATCATTTTAGGAATGAAGAAGGGGTTGAACTTCGGACCGTTTTCTTGGTTCATAGCATAGTAGCCAGCTTCTTCTTCGAAGGTGTGGATGCCGCCAATGCCCACGCCGAGCACCACGCCCACGCGGTCTTTGTTGATGGTGTCGAGGTCCCAACCGCAGTCTTTAATAGCCTCCATAGCGGCCACAAGGGCATATTGCTCGTAGAGGTCCATCTTGCGAGCCTCTTTGCGGTCGATGAAGTCGGTAGCTTTAAAGCCTTTCACTTCGCAAGCAAATTGTGTTTTAAACTTTGAAGCGTCAAAGTGAGTGATGGGGGCGGCGCCGCTAACGCCATTCTTTATGTTTTCCCATGTTTCGGGCATGGTGTTTCCAACGGGGGTGAGGGCGCCAAGGCCAGTAACTACTACTCTTTTGAGTTCCATTGTGCGTGTTGCTTTTAAGTGTGAGTTTAATAAAAATCCCCTTTCTTCTAGCTGCCAATGTTGCTTTTGTTTCTTCCCGCTTATCATCTCTTCGATTGAGTGATGCTGCATGGACAGGCAATTTCTTAACGTGCGTTTTAGCAGATTAGTACGCTTGGCTCAAAGCAAATGCGGCTTGCGCTAAGTGGGTCAACACTTACTAATCTGCTAAGTGTGGGTCTAGTTCTTTTTTTTGAGAGTGTGTAAAGAATCACACGTGTGGACTTTTGCTCTTTGACTGTGCTTCTTCTCGTTCGTGTCGGAGAGGCGGCGGGGGTGTGCATCGCTGTGCAACAAAAGGGGTAAAAGCTAGAAAGTAGGCGCTTTTCGCATAATGAGGTAGGGGCTGAAAAGCGCGAAGGGAAGGGTGAAATGTTTTGATAACGCAATTAACGTTTAACGTGCAGTGACATTGTCGCAATTCTTCGCTTCGGAGGAGTTGTGACGCTGACGCAGAACGTTAAACGTTAATGTTTAGGGTGTGTTGTCGTCGTGACAATTTCTTACTTGACGTTTTCTTCGATGTAAGCGATAGCGTCACCAACGGTAGAGATCTTCTCTGACTTGTCATCAGGAATAGTGATGTTGAATTGCTTCTCAAATTCCATGATGAGCTCTACAGTGTCGAGAGAGTCAGCACCGAGGTCGTTAGCGAAGCTTGCTTCGTTCTTTACTTCAGATTCGTCAACGCTGAGCTTGTCAACGATGATAGCTTTTACTTTTGCTTCAATATCA